>JAEZIV010000397.1 GCA_023436515.1 Bacillota bacterium | reverse complement strand
GAGCTAATCTGCTTAGTCAGTCTCAAGCATCTCTAATGGTAAAACTTTGCTGTATCAGTCTTATTATTGGATGGGCGGGCTTTTCAGTTCATACCCAGGTAATGAGTATTGTCAGTTCCACTGACATCAGGGTAAAGCCCTACCTTGTAGGGAAGGCACTTCAAGGGATTATTTCATGTTTGTACACCTTTATAGGATATTCTCTTTTCGGCAGACTGCTCCTGAAGGAATCACCGGTATTTGCAAACAATCCTGAAGTTAACCTGGATCAATGGGGTAGTGTATTTAAAGACTCTGTACAGTTAGTAGGGTTTTCAACCCTGATTATGGTTGCGGCTATATTTGCGTGTATATGTATACTTAAAATGAAATCAAAGAAAAGCCTACTTTAATTCAGACCTATTGGTTCTTATTACATCAGTGGCATCGGTCAAAATTTCTTCAACCTTATTGAGTACACTATCTGCATATTCCCTGGCACCTAGTCGAATCTCTCTGGCATTCTTCTGGGCACCTGAAATTATCTCATTGGCCTGTTCATAAGCTTTCTTTGTTATCTCATGCTCATCCACCAACGACGCGATTTTGTTTTCTGCATCCTTCAATATATGGTTGGCCTCTTTCTGAGCCTCAAGAAGAATCCTTTGGCGTTCTTCCTTAACCCATTTAGCCTGCTTTATATCATCCGGCAGCTTCAGCCTCATCTCTTTAATTATCTCTAGCACTTCTTCTCTGTCAATCAGACACTTCCCTGAAAAAGGAACACTGGCACTTCTTTCAACCAGTTCCTCCAAAGTTTCCAGAATAGTAAGTATTTCCATAGTTATCCTCCCGGGTTACTTTTTTAGCTTATTTACCACATCAGCTTCAATACATTCAGGAACAAGTCCATTTATACTTCCTCCGTATCTTGCAAGCTCCTTAACCATACTGGAGCTTAGAAACGAATAATTAATATTTGACATCATAAATAAAGTTTCAATATCAGGTGCCATCTTCTGGTTTAAAAGAGCCATTTGCAGCTCATATTCAAAATCCGACACAGCTCTGAGTCCTTTTATAATTACATTAGCATTTTTTTGCTTAACAAAATCCACCAGCAAACCCGAAAAGTTCTCAACTTTAACATTCTTTAAATGACTTACTGCTCTATTCAGCAAGTCAACACGTTCATCCATAGAAAATAAGGGCTGTTTACTATGACTGATCAAAACTCCTACAATCAATATGTCGCATATTTTAGACGCTCTTTCAATAATATCCATGTGTCCGTTAGTAACCGGATCGAAGCTACCTGGGTATATAAAAATATTCAATATTTATCATCCTTTAGTCAATTTCTTTTAAAAAATGTCAATTTTGTTTTACCATAGGGTTGAGATCTGGAAATAATAATTTTTCCAAGTTCCCGCGGTAATTCATCTTCAATAGCTGCCTCGGCTGCTATAATAAACCTGTCTTCAAGGATATCATACTCCTGCAAAATTAGCAAAATCTCAGGTATAATACCCTTGTTATACGGCGGGTCTAGGAAAATTATATCAAACTTTTTACCATGTTGGGAGAGTTTTTTTAATATTAATTGAGCATCCCCCAAAAAAACCTCAGATTTATGTTCTAAGCTTGTATGTTTTAGATTACTTATAATAATCTCTGTACATTTTTCGTTTTGGTCTGCAAAGACAGCACTTTCTGCTCCTCTGCTTAAGGCTTCGATACCCAGACTCCCGGAACCCGCAAAAAGGTCAAGAACCTTTGAACCCTCTATATAGGGCGACAATATGTTGAATAAATTTTCCTTCACTCGATCTGTGGTAGGTCTGGTATTCATTCCCTCTAAAGTTTGAAGCTTTAAGCCCTTTGCACTTCCAGATATTACTCGTAAAATAAATATTCCTCCCAATAAGCTTTATTTCGTGATTTATGATAAGGTGGCTCTCTCTCCAAAATACAAGTCGAGATACCTTTTTAATCCGGGACTCTTCTCAAGGTTGCTATCCTCCTGCAAAAGAGCCTTAACATTTTCCTGAGCTAATTTCATAACCTCAATATCCTTATACAGGTTTGCAATTTTTAGTTCCGGGAGGCCATGCTGCTTGGTTCCGAAAAAGTCACCCGGTCCTCTGATTTCAAGATCCTTTTCAGATATAACAAAACCGTCATTGGATTGTGACATAATCTTCATTCTTTCCTTAGAAACCTGGGACTTTGACTGGTTAAACAGCACGCAATATGACTGCTCTGCTCCTCTGCCCACCCTTCCTCTAAGCTGATGCAGCTGAGCCAAACCAAACCTTTCAGCATTCTCAATAACCATCAAGGTAGCATTTGGAACATTCACGCCAACTTCAATTATTGTGGTTGAAACAAGTATACTGATTTCACCCGAGACAAAGCTTTTCATTATTGCTTCCTTCTCTGAGGATTTCATTTTACCATGGATAATCCCTACACTTAAATCCTTAAATACATTATTACTAATATCTTCGGCCGTAACAACCGCTGATTTTGCCTCAATTTCTTCAGACTCTTCAACCAGAGGGCATACAATGTATACCTGTCTACCCTCCTGCACCTTTTCCCTTATAAAATTATTGATTCGTTCTCTCATAGCTTCATTGACTGCATAGGTTTTTATTGGTTTTCTTCCGGGAGGAAGCTCATCAATAATGGATATATCCAGATCACCATATAGTATCAACGCAAGGGTACGTGGAATTGGTGTCGCAGTCATAACCAGTACATCCGGATTTTCTCCCTTTTCTGCTAAAATAGCTCTCTGCCTCACACCAAATCTATGCTGTTCGTCTGTTACCACTAAACCAAGCCTGCTAAACTCAACAGTAGCTTCTATTAATGCGTGCGTCCCGATTACTATATCTATGTCTCCCGCCTTAATTGCTTCAAATATCAACTGTTTTTGCTTCTTAGTCTGACTTCCGGATAACAGCTCCACAGTTATATTATACTTTTCGAATAAGGGCTTTACAGACTTAAAATGCTGTTCGGCCAATATTTCAGTGGGCACCATAAACGCTCCCTGATAACCACTCCTTACAGCCTTAAAAAGCGCAAGTACAGCAATAATTGTCTTACCGGAGCCCACATCCCCCTGAACCAGCCTGTTCATGACCCTAGGGCTTTCCATATCCTTTTCAACTTCTTCCATAACTCTCTTCTGTGCACCGGTTAATGCGAAGGGAAGAGAATTAACAAATTGGTCCATTTCAGGTGTTTTACCAAAGCAAATACCTCTACTTGTAGTATTTGCTAATATTTTATAGTTAAGCAGGCCAAGCTGCAGAAGGAACAGTTCTTCAAAAACTAGTCTGAAACGTGCTGCCTCCTTTTTTACCACCGATTCCGGATAATGAATTTGCTTAATACTTTCAAAATAATCAGTAAGTTTGTGTTCTTCTTTAATCCTATCCGGAAGCATGTCCTCTAATCCAATATTACTAAGGCTGTCTAAGGCTTCCTGTATTATTGCTCTTATTACATTCTGACCCAGATTCTTTGTAAGGGAATAAATCGGAAGTATTTTTAAGCTCTTTTTTAAAGACTTATTATCACTTCTTTCAAAAACCGGGTTGATTATCTGAGGTTTATTAAGCTTCTTATCTATCTTACCGAAAAAAATATAATTTACACCAACTGAGAGAGAATTCTTAACGTACTGCTGATTAAACCATATCGCTGTTATTTTGCCTGTGCCGTCCTGTATTGATACCTTTGATATAAACATGCCCCTTCTTGGTCTGGCCTCGCTCACATTTGATACTACCGTTCCTTCAAAGGAGCAGGTCTCGCCATGCTCAAGATCAGCAATGTTCTTTATTAAGCTTCTATCCTCGTAATCCTTTGGATAATAGGTTAAAAGGTCATAGAGAGTGCGTATCCCAAGCTTCTCAAGTAGAGCTGCTCTCGCCTCACCAACTCCCTTTGCATACCTGATAGATTTTTTCTGTAGCTCCTCAATATCAATCAGTTTCAAGTGAAGCCTCCTGAGTCAGTAAATATATATTATTAAATAATTGTATCATATAAATATAAAGTAAGACAAATATAGCTAACACAAGGTACCAATACAATTATATTGCCGGAGTTAATATTTTCGGGTTATTATTCTCGGTTTATTATTTTGGGGTTATTTTTTAGGTGAATTATTTTACTGATCAGATTAGAAGAAATTTCGATTAAATGCTTGTTTATTAAGCACTCTTGTGTTAAAATAATTATTGCTTTGATGATCTCGAGAAAGTGAAATTCTCCAACAATTAAAGGAGGTGTTATATATGGCAAAGTGTGAAGTATGCAGTAAAGCAACAACTTTTGGAAACAATAGAAGCCATGCGTTAAATGCTACTAGCCGTACATGGAAACCTAATGTAAGAAAAATAAAGGTAATTGATAATGGCACGCCAAAATCAGTTAACATATGCACAAGGTGTCTTCGTTCAAACAAAGTAACCAGAGCTGTATAATTTGATTACGTTAAAATTCTATTAAAAAAATAAAAAAGCGTCATTGCGCTTTTTTATTTTTTTATCTTTATTTTCCTCGAAAAATATAAGTAAGATGGAAACAAAAAATTTATCCATCAAATAAAGGTTGATTATCCTATTTTAAATACCTTTTTTAATATGCTACCGAAAAATTTTGGCATTTTAACAACTACGATTTTCATAAATACACTCCCCCCAACTTGGCTCCTCACTAATTATCATATTCCTATGAATTCAATTTAGTGATAAGAAAAATAAAACTTTTTCTTTTTACTGTCTAATTTTAATGGATTCTGAATATGAATATAGTACATGTATATGGGTGTACAAGGGAGAGTTATTCATGAATGTTTTTAATGTATACGGAAAAAAAAGAAAAGTGCTAATTTTATTCGGATCAGTTCTTCTATGGGTTGTTGTGATGATTGGTGGAAACTTTATATATGACAGTACTGTTCACTATACCTTAAGTATTAACAGTAATATATCCTTTTCTTACCCGGCTTCATTAGCTGTAACGAATATTTATTCAAGCTTTCCTGACTCAGCGCCCTACATTACAGTAAGTAACAGCAGCTATAAAAGCTTTGTGGACTATAAAGTACCTGAGGAAGGGTTTGAGTTCAAGTATCCATCTATTTTTAAGCTTGATCTTCAAAGCTTTCCCGGGAATGAGATAATATATCACATCGATTTTCAAAACACTCAGGACAAAAAGCATTACGGCTTTGTACAAGTATGGAATATGCCCAACTCTCCGGAACAGTTCCTGGAGTCATCAAAAGAAGCTGCAACAAATGAGCTTATTGACTTTACCTCTAAAAAAATAGAGGTTAACGGTGTTAAGGGCTATCTTTGGGATTATATATCAGAATCTGCGAATGAAAAGTACAAAAATCTTGAAGCTTTTCTCTCAAAGGGCTCAAAGCTATATAGATTAAGTTACTATACACCTGTTAAGAGCTATACAAAAAAAGATTATGATACGTTTCTTGAAATGCTAAGCTCCTTTAAAATCAAATAATTAGTTATGTATTTCCAGCAATTCTCACACAGTTTCTTCCACTTTCTTTAGCCTTATATAAAGCATTATCTGCATCTCTGATCAATTCTATTTGATTCGAAGAGGTGTTTGGGTAACATGAAACTCCAAAGCTTGCAGTAACAGAGGCAGATATTAAATTATCCTCAACAATGTTATTGGCTATCTTTGAGCGCAGATCCTCAACCTTCTCAGAGGCCTCCTCTATAGAGGTCCTAGGCAGCAGTATTACAAACTCCTCCCCTCCGAATCTGGCTATTGTATCTGTTGCACGAAGATTACATTTTAATGTTTGAGCCACACTCCTTAAGACTACGTCTCCAAACAAATGCCCATATGTATCGTTGAACTTCTTAAACTTGTCTATATCCAGAATAACCAACGTTAGATCGTAGCCAAGCACTTTAGCTGCATTGAACTCTTCCACAAACTTCTGATGAAAATAAACTCTGTTATAAACGCCGGTCAGACCATCAATAGTAGCCATTTCTTGAAGGTTGGCATAGAGCTCTGCATTTTCAATAGCCATACTCACCTGCTTACCAATGGTAGCCAACAAACGGAGGTTGTCCTCATCAAAAGTATTGCAGTTTTTATGTTCAATTAAGGTAAGACCAAACTTTCTGGACTTGGAGCTTAAGGGCAAGCAAATAAATGAACCAATTTCACGGTTTCTAATAAAATCATACCTCTCGGGAGCGACATCGTTCACCATAATTGGCTTACCGTTTTCTAGAATGTCCCTCAGGAGCTTGCAATTTACATTGTCATTTAGTACAGCTAAGTCTTCCTTATTTTGAATATTTGTAAAATGTACCTTAAGCCTGTTCTTTTTGTGATCAAGTAATACAATCGTTGAATAATTGACACCCATTACTCCAATAATAACGTCATTTACAAAATTGAGTAGGTCATTTATATCAAGTATGGAGCCTATGGCCTCACTTATCTGTTGAAGGGTGTAAAACTCAGCTATGCTGGAGGTTAAGCGCCGGTTTGTTTCCTCAAGCTTTTGGTTGGTATCCTTCAGCTTTTCATAATGATTCTTTATTTCATCCTGTGCTGCCTCAAGCTGCTCATATTTCTCTCCTAACTCGATCACAAGACGTGCATTTTCCATCTCATTTTTAATACTTCCAGTATATACAGCAGCACTAATTTTTATGAAAATGAACAAAACAATAAATACGCAGGCAGTCTCAAACAACTTATATATTAGAGAACTATAGACCAAATCAGCCTGTAGCCAGAATAAATCATAAGATAAGTATCCCAGCTTGATTATCAAGCTAACCAAAAGTAGGATAACACCTGACCTCGTTCCCTTGAATATGCTCATAAAAACCAAAGGAATCACAATAACCGATGTCTCAATACCATAATAAAAATTCATCATAAAAGCGGATAGTATGATAACTTCTATGTACCTGAATACGACAAATGCCTTATCAGAATATGCATTCTGATTTGTTACATAGGCTAACTTAACTACATTGAATATAAACAATGCAATTACTGATATATTTAGTAATACTCCTTCTCTTATCAAAATCTTGGAATCAATGCTAAATATATCTCTTATAACATATCCTGTTATAAGTAATACAATAAATATCCAACCAAGGTTTATAATAACCTTTTCATATTTTTGTATCTTATTCATAGTTCCTCCAGAATTACCTTACTTTTTCTTAGCCCCTATTAAACTAAAATTTCGTACTCTCCCAATAAATCTCAATTACATCACCGGGTCTGATATTATCTGTAAAATTTGCAACTCCACCGTTTAGCTTTAGAACAATATTTCCCTTTGGAGACGTTAAATCAAAATCTATATAGCTGAAAACATCAACAAAGATATGTGGCCTGTTCTCTTTTAAGACCACTCTTTCACCATTCACAGTAATCATAAACCCTTGACCTGTCAGCTCATTTTTTATCACTTCTATATGGTCAATGGCCCTTTCAGGAGCAACCCCTTGTTCTGCATGCTCACCAGCCGTTAATGTGAACGTAATCTCATCGTTTTTGGATAAGACATATTCTCTGTCCTTTTCCACACCATTTACATGGGCAATTCCCTTATCAAGATCAATATGAAACTCATCAGCAAACTGACCCAGCTTCAATATTTCCTTAATCATGATATCATCTCCTTCGCAGATTAAGGTTTGAGCGGTACCCATTTCACCATTAACCGAAATCTGCGGTGTCAGTCTCAACGTATCTCCATTGAGTTTTACTGTCATACCATCCGGATTCGAAAGATAATCACCGATTCTCTTTTCAGCATTTTTTCCGTTTATTGCAGGAATAACTGTTATATTATCACCAACACTAATCCTTGTATCCAGGTTTCCAGGGGTGTTATTAACCGTTATTTCAGCAGGCGTGCCAAGCTCGCCCTTTATATATAATGGATTTCCGTTAATAGAAAACCTTAATGTCTTTCCTGATCTGCCAATAAGCTTGTCAGGATTAAAGGCAATCAGTATTAATGCATCTGCTACTGTAAGCTTCTTTGAGTTGAGAAGCTTTATTTTTTCTCCGTTAACGGTTACCGATAGAAAATCCTGTCCTTTTGAGGAATGTGCCATCATGGCTATTCCGAAGGGCGTAATAGATTCCGGTCCGGATAGCTTTTTTATTTTGGTTTTAATATTTTGGATAACATCCCTGCCGCGTACAGCTACCCTATCCTTTGGCAGACCGATACGCTCTGCTATTTTAACTGTCAGTCCGGGAACCTGACTTCCTCCCCCTATCAGAAATACGGCGTTGGGAGCTTTCTGGTTGAATTCTAATATTTTATCAGCTATGCTGTTTGCAAGTATCTCTATTGCTGGCTGTAATACTTCTAGAGCAGCTATGCTGCTTACTTCGCTTTTTTTACCCAGTATGTCTGTAAATTTTATTACCTCAACACCTTGGGCAATGGATATTTTTATTTTTTCAGCCGTATTAAAATCCACCAGGTATTCCTGAGCAATTCTTTCAGTTATCTCATCACCGGCAATTGGTACCATGCCATAGGCCACAACTGTTCCATCCTTGGTTATAGCTATATCGGAAGTTCCGGCTCCTATATCAACAAGAACAAGATTAAGCAGTCTCAAGTCCTTTGGTATTGTTACGCTTATAGCAGCAATAGGCTCCAGAGTTAACCCTGCAACCTCTAACCCTACTTTTTCCATAACGGTATATAAGCTATCAACTACCATATGAGGTAAAAAAGTAGCCAGAACTTCCACACCGATTTTTTTGCCTTTGTGTCCAACAAGGGACGAAATAACATATCCATTCAAATAATAGTTGACAACACTATAACCCACGCAATAAAAAGGCACCTTATCTTCTGTAGCCAGCTCATTGTCAAGGTTGGTCTGAGCATTTTGAACAGCATCTACCTCAAGACTTCCAACAATCTCCTGAGTTATTTCTCTTCCTTGCTCTATCTCATATTCCAGTCTTGCCTTGCTGGTCTTCAGTACCCTTCCTGCGGCTGCGATAGCTACCCGCGTCAGACTAACTCCAATTACCGCCTCAAGTCTGGTCTTTATCTCACTAACAACCTCGGCAACCTTGTTAATATCATGAATTTGTCCATCCAGCATAGCCCGGCTTTTATGCTCATATATGTCAGCAGCCAAAACCTTAAAATATTCTTTTTCATAATATCCTACAATGCCTACAACTGTTCTGGTCCCAATATCAAGGGCAAAAATAAGCTCTTCGGGATTAAAATTGTGTTTAACATCAGCCTTCTTTACCATCTTTGGTTTATTTGGCATGTACTACCCCCACATTATTAGTAGTTCTAACCGTTCAACTCTTTCTATAATATTCACACAGGTTACTTATTTCACATTTATCACACACTGGCTTTCTCGCATCGCAAACCTCTCTGCCATGGTAGACCAGCATATGGCAGAAGTCTGACCAAATCTCACGAGGAAGGATTTTCTGTAAATCATACTCAATTTTTTCAGGGTCCTGATTTTTGGTTAATCCAATTCGATTTGACAGTCTTTTTGCATGCGTGTCCACCACCACGCCCTGAATACCATAAATCTCATACAAAACCAAATTTGCGGTTTTCCTGCCAACACCGGGAAGCTGCAGAAGCTCCTCCATATTGTCAGGGATTTTACAATCATACATATCATGGAGCATTTTACAGCAGGCTATAATATTCTTCGCCTTGTTTCGAAAAAAGCCAGTGGACTTAATGTCCTTTTCTAGCTCAGCCTGATCTGCATATGCAAAATCCTCACAGGTCTTATATTTTTTATATAATTCTTTAGCGACCATATTTACTCTGGCATCTGTACATTGAGCTGCAAGCTGCGTGGAAATAAGCAGCTGTAGAGGATTCTCATACTCAAGTGAGCATACTGCATTTGGATAAAGTCGATTAAAAATTGTATAAAGCTCAGCTGCCTTTTGCTTTTTATTCATTAGTAGAAACCTCAGTAGTCTTCTTTTTAATGGCCTTCTTATATATCTCCAGATATACCTTAGCTGGCTTTTTCCAAGAGAAGTCCGAACCCAACCCACGCCTAATCAGAGTTTGCCAAATCTCAGGCTCTAATTTATAGATTTTTATAGCCCTATCAATTGCCTGCTTAAATGCCTTAACAGTAAACTCCTGAAAGGAGAAGCCATTACCTTTCTCATTATTTGAGTTGTAATCAATAATTGTCTCAGCAAGGCCTCCTGTTGCTCTTACAACCGGGATTGTTCCATACCTCAAGCTAATGATCTGTCCTAAGCCACAAGGTTCAAATCTTGAGGGCATTAAAAACATATCACTGGACGCGTATATCCTCTTTGCAAGGTCCGGTCTGAACTCAAAGGTTGCCGCTACATTCTGCGGGTATTTGTTATGGAGCTTCTCAAAAGCTTTATAGTAATAATTATCACCAAGCCCTAAAACGGCCAGTTGAACATTCTCTGTTTGAATCAGCTCTTCGATGCAGCCCAACAGCAGTTCAAGCCCTTTTTGTCCAGTAAGCCTTGTCACAACTCCCATTAATGGAGCATCTCCAGCTTCTAACCCCAATTCTTGCTGTAG
>JAEZIV010000253.1 GCA_023436515.1 Bacillota bacterium | reverse complement strand
GCCTGTCTCCCAATGATATATACCAACTATTACTATAATGGAGTTGATAACTAGTGATAAATCCAATGAATCTGAGCGGTAATAATATTCTTGTAACAGGAGCCTCTTCCGGTATTGGAAAAAGTATAGCCGTATATCTAAGTAAGCTTGGAGCAAACGTCCACATGGCTGCCAGAAATGAAAACAAGTTAAAAGAAACCTATAATGAGCTTGAACCCGGAAGGCATTCCTATTACTCAATTGATTTATTAAACTTGAATGCAATTGAACCCATGCTGGACAATATCTGCAGTGACGGTAAAAAAATTAATGGTATTGTACATTCAGCAGGTATATCAAAAACAGTCCCCATTCAATTTTTAAAACCTGAGGACTTAAGCGGCATCATGACTGTAAATTTCTATTCCTTTATGGAGCTTGTAAAGCACTTCACCAAAAGGAAATACAATGAGGACGGGGGCAGCATCGTTGCAATTTCCTCCATATCAAGCAAGGTAGGAGCCAGAGGCTTGGCAGCATACTGCGCAAGCAAGGGAGCCCTTGACAGTGCTATAAGATCATTGGCGGTGGATTTAGCTCCAAGAAATATAAGAATTAACTCTATTGCCCCAAGCATGATAAAAACTCAAATATATGATGGCTTGGTCAGTGTTGTTAACAATAAGGATTTTGAAGCCGACCTAAAAAAAAGACAGATAATGGGTCTGGGAATGCCTGAAGACGTGGCCTCTGCTGCTGCATTTCTGCTAAGTGACGCCTCCAGGTTTATCACAGGTACCTCAATGATAGTTGATGGCGGCTATTTAGCACACTAGCGGCAAATACTAAATAAACGTGGGCCGCTAGGCACACAACTAACAGGACCTGCTTTGAAACCAGCTCTCTTTTTATGAAATAATGTTACTAGGGGATGTCGCAATAGTTGTTTTTAACAAATATTACCACATCCCCTTAATTCTTGCCTTACTTATTATATTACTAGTTAATTTTTCGCTCCTTCATTAAGCTCCTCCATAATTTTGTTCAGTAACCTATCTACCTTCTCCCGCTTAACTGTACTCATAAAAAAACCGGTAGAAAGAGACAATACCGAGTTATAGCTGCTTGCCATTAGAAGAAGTCCCGGTGCACGTACAACCGGTGGTAATATATACGAGTCCTTTACTGAGACTCCTCCAAACCTTATTATAGCTTTAGATACATATCCCACATTGGATAAGGTAGGTACGCATCTATCACCACAATACAAAGGACAGAATGAATCAGTTTTCTTTGTTTCCATGACAGCCTGATAGTAGGAAAGTATCTCCTTAAAGCTGGTCCTTTCTATTCGCTCGAGTCCAATGGCACTTTGAAGTCCCGGATAACCTTTCTTTATTTCCTTCATCATATCCATGACTCTTCTACAGGTTTCTTTAAAAGGTTCATTTATTATCATTTCAAGTTTTGTACCAACCGAACCCGAAAAATTTCTAATGGCTTGAGTTTTATGCTCCGGAAGATACCGGCGCAAATCCACAGTAAGAGGAATTTCCATAGGTATACCGTATATGGGTTGCTTCATTTCAGTCATAGCTCTGTAGCATGCTGTAAGAATAAGATCATTTACTGTAGCACCTATATTTTTAGCATATTCATTTAACTCATCCAAAAATCCCACAGGAGATTTACGCGTTGACATACAGGTAATATTGGAACCACAGGGTTCCCACGGAAATGGCCATAATGGTTTAAATATGTCTAGACCTGGAGTAAACAAGGAGTTCATATTTGTTACTCCTAAGTGTTCAAATAAAATATTCTGATCCTTTCTACCACCAAATCTTGGAGTAGGTATATACGTTCCATCTTCCATATCAATAGCGCAATATATTTCAGCTAGAAGCTGTATATACTCCTTCACCCCAGCTCCATCACAGCAAGTATGATTTACCTTTAATGCTAAAACATCATATTGATCCGATCGGAGCAGTTTTACATTTAACATTGGGTCCTTATCCAGATTTACAGAGCTTTCTACAAAATTCTGTACAGCAGAATCAATATCATCAACCACCTGTAGGGAGCAGAAGTTTACTATTCCGATATTCTCCAAGGGTTTCCAATGGGGGGGATCAGTTTCAATAAATCTGCTTTTAAAAACTGGCTCAGCATCAACCGATAACCTTACAGCCCGGTTTAACTTATCAAAATCCAACCTGCCGTCAAATTTCAATATGGCTTGAATCTGAAGATTTGATACTCCGTACCTTGCTACAAAATTGTAGATTTCATGTCCATTAGCCGGAAAGTAACCATTTTCAGTATCTGTATTAAATCCAAATTGTTGATTGTGAGTCCCAACAATTTTTTCAAACATTTTAGTTGAAACCTTATAGTAATTCGTGATATTTTCAAACATATCATTATATTTTTCCATATAATACCTGAACACTTCATCCATATTCATTCGCTCCAAACAAAATCAAAGTTTTAATTCATTTATTAGGAATCTATAACTTCACTAAACGTTTATCTATAATGTCCATCAGCCAATTTTTCTCCCCCCGGATATTGTCTTTCAGCCTCGCTGCAGCTACAGGTAGCTGCCATTGGTCAATATCCTCATATCCGACTTTAGCGAGCTTAATGTACTCATTAATGTAAACCCAATACGCCACCAATTTGGGGTAGGAATAAAACACAGAGACTTCCTCAGGAATACCTATGGGTACAGCTGGTGAACAGATCATTATAGCAGACCTGACAACATCACTCAGTGGGTTTCCCCGATAAGCACCATTCCAATCGATAGGGACAAATTTATTACCTGACATAATAATATTATTGAAATAAAGGTCACCGTGGCAAATGCTATTACCATCAGGCAAGCTTTCGACATAATCAAGTATTCTTTTAATCCTGCTGCCGAGTATATGGGAAGAAATATTGATGGTATCTTTGAACCTACCAGTCTGCGTTTGTAGCCCGTTTGCTGAAAATCTATGGATATTGTGTTGCAAGGCAGCCATTTGCTGGACAAAGTAAAATAAATTCCAGGGTTCTTTTATCAGTTGATGGCTTACATTTTTTCCTTGTACTCTCTCAAATACGATTCCCTTACGGTCATCAATCTCAATTATATCGAATACAGCAGGTGTATTAATTCCTGCTTCGCGAACCATACAAGCAATTTTAGACTCACAGTTCACCTGATCAATAGTACTGTATATTTCAAAATAAAGCTTAAGTATCTTATCAGTCCCCCATTCATATACTTGAGCAGTTACACCACTGCCTAACAGTTTTCCTTTCTCCATAGATTTTTCACCTTCTAAATAGACTGAGCTGTTTTGACCTAATACACAGCCTCTTCCTCTTGGATATTCATATCTTTATCAACATAATCCCTGAGTAAGCTATAGATTTCCGGCGCCTCCTTTTCTATATTAACCGGCTTGATCTGTTTATCAGTCCAGGCATGAACAGTACTTCCAATTGCAATTACCCTTCCGGTTATTCTGTTTAGTACCGTATATTAAAACTTTAGCTTTACGCAGGACATATAGGTTGCACCTGTATACACCGATATTTCATCACCATACTGTGCAGGACTTTTATACCTGCATTCAATCTGAGAGAGAGGAAGGTAGAAGCCCTTATTGCTTATGCTTGAATTTGGCAAGCCCACCCTTTTTAAGAAATCCATCCTACCAAGCTCAAACCATCTGACATAATAGGGATGATAGACTATGTTCATTCTATCAATTTCATGTTGCTTTACAATAAACGAAGTAACGGTTATCATCTATTTCCTCTCATCCTCTCATCAGCTTAATCTCAACTATTTTAATTAACACTTATAATCCCTTTTGGCTGTGTATACCCCACGATATCCAAACCCATTAATATCTTTATGATTATGAAAATGCTTTTGAGATATAGGTTAGTTTACATAATCTCGACTTTATATCATTATGTGTTAATAGCATTATATGAATGACAAAAACAAATGTTACAGCTATGAATTATGTAAATTTTTTTAGGATATAGCTTAATATTTTGTTGTTATCAACCAATTGCTAATTCCTCTTATCAAAGAAAATTTCAATAGAGGGAGTACGTACATTGTTTTTGTAAACATGAAAAGATATTTGGGAGTAGCAGTCCATAATATCGTCGAGCAAAGAAAGGCCCTCTACGAATAAATCATAAAGGGCCTGTATCTGGGTTCACTTTTATGCATTGTGAAAATCACTATTTCTACAATTGTCTTTTATCCTATTCTGCTAAGTCTTGCTCCAAAAAGCCAACCTTTTAAGGTTGAAACCTCTCTTGTCCTCCCCTTTTCCCCTTTTGCGGGAGCAAATGACACTCTGAAGCACAATAAAGAAGCAGAGCATACCTGCTCGTGTTATCTGAGGCCACCACGGGTCCTGACTTCCTATTGCGGTAACGACCAGTAGTGCGATACCACTTGTTAATACGCCGAACAAAGTACCAAATATATTACCAACACCACCAGTTAGTAGTGTTCCACCAATAATTGACGCAGCAATAGCATCCATTTCAAGGCCGGTTGCTAGCTGAACTGAACCTGAACGTGTATGGAAAAGGTACAAAAAACCCCCGATACCCGCAAGCAGACCACAAAGCAAATGGGCGTAGAACCTGGTTCTCTTAACATTTATACCAAGCATCAGGGCACTTTGCGAATTGCCACCCACAGCGTAAAAGCTGCGTCCGATTCTCGTCTTCTTAAGCAGTAAGAACATCAAGCAGACTATAATAAGAGCTACAACAACGCCGTATTCCAGATTTGATTGAATGAAAG
>JAEZIV010000132.1 GCA_023436515.1 Bacillota bacterium | reverse complement strand
AGGTTTCTTGCTCTACTTCGGCCTTGCCCTTGGAGTGGTTTGGTTTCTAAAAACAGCTCATAAGGTGTTGATCAAAAAAACAGAAACGACGCGGCTGTAAGGGAAAACGGTTCAACAAAGCGATACTGCTGAATAGGAAAGATGGAGCGGCAAAGCGGTACTGCTGAATAGGAAAGCAGGTGTAGCAGAACGCAACTGCTAAGGGTGCTCGACTTACATTTACTACCCTTGTAACTGCCTACTTAGTTTTTCGGTCTCCTCCTCTGCTCGTTTTTTGTCTATCCGCTCAAATAAGATTGCCGTTTCGGGAATACTTACGCCCGAAGAAACATATTGGGTCTCCCAGCAGTCCTCCAATCCCAGCCAATTCTGAAGCTTTTGTGAGGAAAAAGGAAGAAATGGCTTTAACAATACTGCAAGATTGGAGATAATCTGAATACAATTGAATATTGTATTATTACACTCTTGTGGTGCAGTAGTCCTTGTTTCCCAAGGTTTCTCTTGATCAAAGTACTTATTTGCACCCCTTACAAATTCAAATATAGTATCCAACGCTTCCTTAAAGGCTCCACTTTCCAGTCTTGTTCCGGTGGATGCATATAAGGCGGTAAGCTTATTGGCTATCTCAGGGTCCAGCTTTCCTTCGGGCACTCTTCCGGAGTAATACTTTTGGACAAAGGCTAGATTTCTGTTTGCAAAATTCCCATAGGCCCCCAGTAGTTCTCCGTTATGGCTGTTTATATATTCTCTCCAGGTAAAATCGGTATCTCTTTTTTCAGGTCCATTGGTTATGAGAAAATATCTTATGGAATCAGGATCATAGTTATCAAGCAGATCCTTTACCCATACTGCATAATTCTTGCTGGTTGAAATCTTCCGCCCCTCAAGAGTAAGATATTCACAGGATACAATTTGATCAGGCAGCCGCCAGCCCTTTCTGTTTGCCAGAAGCAGCCCGGGCAAAATGATGGAATGAAAGGGTATGTTATCCTTGCCATGAACATAGTAATGCTTTGAGTTATCTCCATACCATAATTCATTAAATCCTCCCTCCCTGTCCTTTGCAACCTGATAGCTGCCTGAGAGATAGCCAAGAACATTTTCAGCCCATATATATATCCTTTTATTTTCAAACCCCTCTTTAGGAACCTCTATGCCCCAAGCCAGATCTCTTGTTACAGCCCTATCCCTTAAGCCTTCCTTAATATATTTTTTTGAAAAGGCTATTGCATTTTTTCTCCATTCAGGATGACTGTCAACATATTCATTTATTTTATTCTCAAGCTTTGTCAGAGCTATATAAAGGTGGTTTGTGGCTTTGAACTCTGGAGTTTCACCGCATACTGAGCAACGTGGCTGGACCAGCTGCTCGGGCTCCAGAAGCTTTCCGCAGGCATCACACTGGTCTCCTCTGGCTTCCTGCCCGCACTCGGGGCATTTCCCCTCCACAAACCTATCAGCCAGGAAGCCCTCACAGGTATTGCAGTATGCCTGGGGAACACTTTTTTCGTATATATAAGCTCCTTCATACATGGTTTTATGAAATTCCTTTACAAAGCTTTTGTGTTCCGCAGAGGAGGTTTTGTCATACAGATCATATGAGAACCCCAGACGGTTGAAGCATTCCAGAAACTCACTGTGATAATAGTCACTTATTTCCTCCGGGGATTTGCCTTCCTGCCTGGCCCTTATTGCTACAGGTGTACCATGGCAGTCACTGCCCGAAACATAGTAAACCCTATCTCCCTTTGCTCTGTGATATCTCGCAAGGACATCGCCGGGAATTAGTGCCGAAAGACGCCCTATGTGAAGATCACCATTTGCATAGGGCCAGGCACCTCCTATTAAAATATTCCTGCTCTCCGATTTATTCATTTCAAGCTCCTTTCTGTGCACTTGGCACAATAGTTATAGTGTTCGTTAAATAATAGAACAAAGCCGGCTAAACCACTTTGCATGCCCAGGCTTTGTCGGTCCCAGTGTGAAAGGTCATACTGGGATCGTTTACACTGGATTGTTCACACTGGTGCTTTTTGTAGACAATAAAAAAACTCCCCCCTCCGAAAATTAGTATTTTCGGAGACGAGAGCATGGCTTCGTGTTACCACTCCAAATTCGTCCAAGCCTCACGGCTTGAACCTTATCAAGTACGGGTAGGTCTAGCGCTGCTAAAAGCACAGATTGCTACCTTATACTCTATCGCGATAACGGGCGACTCCGTCGCAATCTATCACTATTCCAAGAGGACTTGACAACTCCTGCTCTATAGTGTTCGATGCACAACTCCAAGACCATATTCGTAACCTTCTAGCTATGTCCTCTCTCAGCAACAGGACTCTCTGTAATTGTATCCGGTAACTACTCTTCTTTTCCCAGTCTTTAATAAATTTAATTTTTATTTATTATATGCTCCAAGCAAATTTATGTCAAATACATAATAATTATGTGCAGATTTGAAAGAGTGGATCTTATTATGGATCATTTACTATTTTTCGATTCATAAACTAATCCTCTCCCAGTTTATATGTTTACTTTATCCCACTTATTGACATATTAACCTTGTAGTTGCCAAACTGCAGCACCCCGTCAAGCAGCTCTTCCAACTGCTGATGGCTTGATACCGACACCTTCAGTATATAACAGCCCTCTCCGCTAATTCTATGGGCTTCTGATATCAATATACTGTCTCTGACATATTTATGAAAGGCTGCATGGTTATTTGTCTTCATGTAGATTGTGATAAACGCTGTGATTCCCTGTCCAAGCTTGGATAAGTTGGTTTTGATTGAATATCCCTCTATAATTCCGAGCTTTTCAAGGCGAGCCATCCTGTTTTTGACGGCCTGCCCGGTCAAATGTACCATTTCACCTATGTCCTGATACTTTATTCTGGAATTATTCTGCAGGATTTTAATTATTTCAATATCAGTCTCATCAAACATCCCTTATAGTCCTCTCCAAAATATATTGTTGAAACGTGCAAATTGCCAGATTCTATTACATAGTGGTTAATCACATAAATAACTTTAGTTTTTAAAGCAAATGTATGGCAAATCTTTTCCAATTAAAGTACAGTATGTTATATACTTACTCTAGATTTCTTATTACCAGTATAACGTATTTTTGTTCAGTATATCATACAGGAGGGATGTAAAATATATGAAATTCAGATTACTTCGCCATGCAACCTCATTGCTTGAATTCAACAACAAAACATTACTAATCGATCCTATGCTTTCTCCAAAGGGAGTACTGGAGCCTGTGAAGGAGGTATCAAATCAGAGTCCCAATCCCCTTGTGGACCTTCCTATCAATACAGACTTTCTGTATTCCTGTGATGCCGTTCTCCTGACTCATACTCACAGAGATCACTTTGACCAAGAGGCACAGCGACTGCTTCCCATAGGGATTAAAATATTCTGTCAGCCGGAGGATAAGACAAAGCTGGTCAGCATGGGCTTTAGCAATGTTGAGGAGGTTTGCCGGCACCTTACCTGGGAGGGTATAAGTATCAGCAGAGCTGGCGCCCGACACGGTCACGGAGCTACTGCCAAAATGATGGCTCCTGTGTCGGGCTATGTAATACGGGGACCGGAGGAGCCCAGTGTGCTGAATCAGCCCAGTGTGCTGAATCAGCACACTATATATATCACCGGCGACAGTGTGTTCTATTCCGGAATGGGAAAGGTATTGGATAGATACAAGCCTGATATAGTGATTTGCTACGCCGGGGAAGCCACCTTCTCCTCAGGTAGGCCTATAACAATGGGCATTGAAGATATAGCCCGAATTCATCATTGCAGTCCTTCATCAAAAATAATCGCAGTTCATATGGAAGCCTGGAACCACTGTATACTTACGAGAGAAGCCCTTGCTGCATTTTCCTACAGGGAGGGCCTAAAGGATTATTTATTTATTCCCAAGGATGGTGAAGAGCTCAAATTCTAGCAAAAGCACTGTGCCTATGGAAAACCTCACATGTTCGGTTTTGAAAAGGTTAATATATTATGCTATTATTTATTTAAGTTCATTATTCAGGAATGTGAGGTTTTCTCAAATGAATGAGGTTGACAATTATTAAGGACTTTCCCCCAGAGGTAAAGGAGCGACTGACTGCCATCCGAAAAATCATAGTCGGGTTGGTTCCATCAGCCACCGAAAAAATATGTATGAGAATGCCTACATATGTAATTGTCATAGTCTTCTGCTTTTCGATTATAGCCTTCCCTGGATTTTTCGTTAAAGGTTCTCACTAATAATCCTCCAAATCGCAATGTTCGCTAATAGTTGAACAATGCTAATATAATATAAACAGAAGGGATTTCAAACCTCATTTTTCCATTTTAAGTATGGGTATTGCTACCTCCCTAAATATTTCAATGCAAAAAACCTCCCAAGCAAGTGCCAACCTAGTTGGTACCGTCTTGAGA
>JAEZIV010000129.1 GCA_023436515.1 Bacillota bacterium | reverse complement strand
TGCTATCTTTGATCTGCTATTATACATTTTATCTCCCATCTACGCGCATAGCACGTACACAAATAGTAATGAAAAGACACACAGTGGCTTTTCGCTGAGAAGAACATCGATGTTTGCCTCATATTCCTATATTTTTGAATAGACAGTTTTTATATTAACTCCGGGAACCATCCCAAGCTTTCCCGAAAGGGAGCTTATTACGTCGTTGGGTGCATCCACCACCACACTGATAATGCAGACATTTTTCTCACGGTAGGGTATCCCCATTCTTCCTACTATGTACTTTCCGAAATCATGAAGAATACTGTTCAGTCTGTCAGTTGCTGAAACGTCGTCAACGATAATACCCATTAATGCAATTCTTGTCTCCATATGACAACCTCCCAAAACATTTACTATTTTACTATTTTCAAAAGACAATCCTGTAAATCAATTAAGCCCTATGCTGTAAAAACGGCATAGGGCAAATAAACAATTTTGATACTGCAAAATTGTACCTCTATATCACCGTCTTACCACTTGGGACTAACCCTAATGAGCTCAGAACGACTTTTTGACTATTTCTTTGCTCTCGGCCTTGGAAAGCCTCAAACTCAGAATTTATAGAATCACGCTGCCACCCAAATTGTAACGGGTATTCAGCGGTATTTGATAATATTTTAACATAGTCAGAATTTTTATACAAGTATAGCATCCTCTTATTTTGCAAATATTATTGAAAATATCCTTAAAACAAATAGTCCATAAAGTACCCGGCTCATAAAAAAAATGTAGCCAAAGCACTTTATGGACTTTATATACGTCATCGCTCTTTAGTTCTAGAAGCTGTAATCAAACCAGTCAAAGTCAGCACTATTTGTGCTCTCTGCTCCGTTGCTGCTTGCATACATTCCAACATAATTGCCTACAAAACCGCCTGCTACGTCAGTACTCAGAAAGCTTCCGTTTACCTTTTCAGAGAGTACCCTCATATTGGCCTCATCAGTTCCAAAATAGAAGCTATAATCCTGACCTTTTGCCTCCACCTTGAGAAGTATTCTCTTAGAGTCAAATTCCTGTGAAGCCACAACAGTTTCCTCCTGGTTGAAGCATCTGAGCAGTTGAACAACCTTCCTGCCTTCTGATAGAGTATATTCCATACGAAGGTTGTACTCATTACTTTGTACTATTGCAACGCCAGCTGCTTCTCCTTCTTTTTCAGGTTGAAACTCCATTGCTGCGACCGATACAAAATCCATATGCTGCTGACGTCTTCCTATAAAGCTGGGGTTAGCCAAGTCGGTGAGCTTCTCACTTCTAAGCTTAAGTCTAAGGTAACCCGGTCTGTCAGTAAGGCTCCAGAACTGTGTTCTAGGCGTACGGATCATATTCCATACCATTCCAAGCTCACCGTCTTCAAAATTGTCCCGTGACGGTATAACAACCTTTTCTCCTGCCGGAAGATCAGGCTTTTTGTATTGGAATTCTATTTTTCCTGTACCGGGACTTACTATCGGCCAGCCATCCTCCCAAATAACGGGCATAAGAAAGGTTTCTCTTCCAAGATTCCTGTAATACCCTCCGTAAGGACGTGAGGCCAGAGCTACCATCCACCATTCCCCATTCTGTGTTTCAATAAGATCCCCATGACCTGTATTTACTATGGGATAATTTCTACCCAGATGCCTGTGAGTCAGAATAGGATTTGACGGATTCCCATCGTAAGGTCCTGTAATATTGGTGCTTCTTGCAATTGTAATAGCATGGTGATAATCTGTGCCTCCTTCAGCAATTAGGAGGTAGTACATACCGTTCACCTTGTATATATGTGGTCCTTCCGACCAAACAGCCTTCTTTAACGCACCTCTCCATAAGGGATAATATGGATCTGTAAGAGTCATAGTATTCAAATCCAGTTCACGCATATATATCTCGTTATCCCCATAATAAGATCCATCCGGCAGCTCATGAGTTCCTACATAATATACCCTTCCGTCGTCATCAAAGAAAAGTGAGGGATCAATCCCGGGTGCATTTGGGAGCCAATAGGGGTCTGACCAGGGACCTTCAGGCTTCTCTGCTGTAACTATAAAATTGCCTCCCTTGGTGCAGTTTGTCGTTATGACATAAAACCTACCCTGATGATATCTAATGGTTGGAGCATATATGCCGGCCGAATGTCCACCATTATCCAGATTGAGCTGTGAAGGGCGGTCAAGTACATGACCAAGCTGCCTCCAATTTACCATATCCTTACTGTGGAATATGGGTACACCGGGAAAATAGGAGAAGGAGGAAGTCACAAGGTAATAGTCCTCACCTACCCTGCACACAGAGGGGTCAGGATAGAAACCGGGTAATAATGGATTTGTAAAACATGCTTCATTATTAAGAAAATCGTTCATAATAAACCTCCAAGGTTATAATATTTATGGAAACAACTTCAACACTAACTTTAATTTAATCAAGCAAGTACCAGCTGGTATGTCTTTCCTTTTACAGTCTCAAAGCAAAAGGCTCCCTCTTCCCTTTCAGGCTTAATATCGGTTCCGTCAACACTTACTATATACTCAAGAGGTGAAATAATCCGGCATTTTCCTCCGTCCTTTGCCAATACAGAGGCTTTCTGAACCTTGCTGTCCTGCCATTCCATTTCAATGCTAAAGCCTCCCCGAGCATTTAAGCCGGAGATTCTACCCTTATTCCATGCCTTTGGCAGTGCAGGCAGCAGCTCTATTCCACCTTCATGGCTCTGGAGCAGCATTTCTGCAATACCTGCAGTTCCACCAAAGTTTCCGTCAATCTGGAAAGGCGGATGATTATCAAACAGGTTTGGCAGAGTAGACTTCCTTAAAAGCCCCAGGACATTCTCATATGCCTTCTCTCCGTCCTTCAATCTAGCCCACATGTTGATTATCCAAGCTCTGCTCCAGCCGGTATGACCTCCCCCGTGAGCCAGTCGTCTTTCCAGGGTCCGCCTTGCTGCGGCTGCCAGCTCGGGAGTTTTTCTCGGACTGAATTGCTTACCGGGATGGAGTGCAAATAAATGTGATATATGTCTGTGACCCGGCTCTTCTTCCTCATAGTCCTCAGACCACTCCTGAATCTGCCCATATTTCCCTATCTCCGGCTTTGGCAATCTAGCTCTATAAGCCTCCAGCTGACTGATGAAGCCTTCTTCTGAAACTGAAAGGTCAAGGATTCTTGAGGTTTCAATACATGCGCTGAATAGCTCGAATAGTATCTGACTGTCCATGGAAGGACCCATACACAAGCAGCCCTTTTCTCCGTTATCCAGAATGTATGTATTTTCAGGCGAAACCGAGGGACTTGTCACAAGTCTGCCTTTGTTATCTTCAATAAGGAAATCCACAAAAAATTCTGCAGCCTCTTTCATAATAGGATATGCCCATTTCAAGAAATCAGAGTCTTTATTAAATTCATAATGCTCCCATAGATGAAGACTCAGCCATGCTGCTCCCATGGGCCAGTAGGTTGCAGGTATGTAAATATCCTGTGGTGCAGTATCGCCCCATATGTCGGTATTATGGTGCGCTACAAAGCCCCTGCAGCCATACATGACTTGAGCAGTTTTTCTGCCGGGCTCCCTCATCCTGTTTAAATGATCAAACAGCGGCCTGTGGCATTCTGGCAGATTACAGGTTTCTGCAAGTCAATAGTTCATCTCAGCATTTATATTTATTGTATACTTGCTATCCCAGGGAGGAAGCATATCCTTATTCCAAATCCCCTGCAGGTTGGCAGGAAGTGTTCCCGGCCTGCTGGAGGAAATGAGCAAGTATCTGCCAAATTGAAAATACAAGGAAAGCAAGCCTGCATCCTCTTCTCCGTGCTTCAGCCTCTCAAGCCTTTGCTCTGTGTCAAGACTCTGTATCTC
>JAEZIV010000067.1 GCA_023436515.1 Bacillota bacterium | reverse complement strand
ATGCTGGTTTGCCCCGATAGAGAATGCGGGTATAGAAAAACTTTCACTCAAACCTCAAATGCACGTTGTCCTGAATGCAAAAAGAAGATGGAAATCCGTGGTGAAGGAGAAAACAAGACATTTTATTGTTCCTGCGGTTATCGTGAAAAGCTTGATGCTTTCAAGCAACGCAAGAACGAGCAAGTAAGCAAGAAAGATGTAACCAAGTTCCTGAGGCAGCAAGACAGTGATGAAACCATTAATTCTGCACTTGCTGAGGCACTTGCAAAGTGGAAGAAATAAATTATACCCCCACAAAGACATAAATTATACCCCCGTAAAGTAACTTTTTAGGGTCATTTTACGGGGGCTTTTGCTTATTTTTCTTCGTATTCCTTCAGGTCATGCTTCTTCCATTGAAGTGAAAGCTTACTGTAGTTCACACCATTGGTAGTGGTATTTGCCCATATATCCTTTGCCTTCTTCAAATTAGCATCCGACGTATTTGAAACAGGAATATACACGGTCTGAGTATATAAATCTTTTCCTATCTTGATATAGTAAATATATTCATTTGCTACGCTATCAAGATAAAAGCTCTTTGATTCATCCTCTTTCACAAACTGTTGAATAGCTTTAACATCATATTCCTTTGACAAACAGTATATCTGAGCACCGTTATATTCAGATGATGTAATGCTCACCTTTGCAAGCCCAAAATTAACCTCCTCATTCTTGAGGTACATCAATCCTAATGGGCTAATGGTATCTTCTAACTTTGCGGAACTAAGAGAAACATTCATGGATAAATTAATGTTGCTTTCAGGATCAAAAGCATTAATGTATTCAGCAGTTCCAACACCGGAATACCCTCCATAATAACCCGACGAATACATATATTTATCATAATAGTATCCACTTAGTCCAGTGTTACCAGTATTCCAATTTCTTGTAACCTTTGTTGCAAAATTATATTTCTTCATTTTGAACTCTTTGGGCTCTGAGAAATTAACAAGACCTTCTGCCTGAGCTATTTTGCCTAAATATTTACTCAGATTTGCTTTATCCAGTGTAAAGGAGTTAAGCATTTTATTGATACTTGCCTTCTTATTATCATCTAAATACTTATCATCCATCATAATAGCAGAAACAAGATACTTATAGCCATTTCCTACTACGTATAGATTATTCATTATGTATGGCTTATTTGTAATAGTCTTAAAACGTAGCGAAACAAAATATGTATTGAGACCATTCTGAACTTGCTCTTTGCTGCTTAGCAACTCAACCACGTTGTTATTATAATTATTCTTTATTTTGTCAATATCCTTTAGTGCCCAGTTTTTTGTGGTCTCATCACTTGTTGCTGATCCAACAACACTAACGGTTATTCCCTCCTGAATATTAGTAACCATGTTATTCATAGCGTTTTCTGTCTTGTTGTCAACAGCACTAGACATTTCCTCATCTGTATAAACCTTTTGAATAATCTGATTTCTGGCATTTGGTGTTCCACTTACCTTCCAATAAGGGCTAAGTATCATTTTGTATCCGTAACTAGTATTGGTGTAATTTCTCTCATCACTTATTGAATCTGATAACTCTTTAATATTTGGATTTTTACTATCAAATGAAGTACTAAAAGAGCTAGTAAGCTTATCAAACATATCAGAGTGATTTTTGTAAAATTCTCCAATCATACTGATTGTTAGATTATATATGTATCCATTTTGTATATAAATCCTATTTTCAACGTATTCTCTGAATTCTTCTGCTGCTTGATCCACCAAATAGTAATCATAATAACCGCCTGCTTTTATGATACGTAAATACTTCTGCCCTGCTGCATCAGTAGCTATATCAACCAAGAATTCCTTATCACCCCATAAGTAGTAATAGCCCTGTTTTGATTGATTTTGCATAATATAAAGTAAATCTTCAAGCTTTAAATTATCTGTATTTTTGTTAACTTCCAAGCTGATAGTAGAATTGTAGCTGGTCGTCGACATGTTGAAGTAGTTAGCTCTGTCACTTTTATAAATAATAGCATCATCAGGGAGGTACATGGACCACTTATATATGTAGCTACCAACCGCTGTTTTAGATGCATCCTTGTTAGAAAAAACCTTGTAAAGGTCTATATTGCCACTTTCTGCACTCACAATAGGTGCAAAGCAGCCAATTAACATAATTGTACAAACAATAACCGATAGTAATTTTTTCATGTATAGCAAACCTCCTTATTATTTCTTTTTCGCTGGTACTTCTTTAAGCGTTACAGTAATATCGAACTTTTTGTCTCCCCTTGAGAAAGTAAGCTTAACCTTGTCACCGGGCAGATAGTTTTTTAGAATTTCATTGTACGATGCTATTGAAGTAGTAGGTTTGCCGTTAATAGAATCCAGTAAATCCCCCTCTTTTATCTGCTCTGAGGTAACCACAGCATTATTTTGGATGGTAACAACTTTTAGACCCTGATTGGTTGGCAATCCAAGCAATGCTGCCCAGTTCTCTTCAAACTCAATACCTGTAAAACACCTTTTAATCTTACCGTATTTCTTGTAATGATTTAAAAAGTAATTAATGTTATTTGCTGGTATTGAAAAGTTCATGCCCTGATAATAGGAATATCCCAGAGTATTAATACCAACCAGCTCACAGCTCATATTAACAAGGGGTCCTCCACTATTTCCTGGATTTATTGATGCATCGGTCTGCAAATATGAATAAATCCCGTCAACAGGCCTATTTAAGCCGCTGATTATACCCTTACTTGCACTGTTTCTGTACTCAAAGAATAATGGTGTACCAATGGCTATAACATCATCACCAACCTTTGTTTTCTTCT
>JAEZIV010000019.1 GCA_023436515.1 Bacillota bacterium | reverse complement strand
TGAAAAGGCGGTCTACACATATAAAAATACGGTCATCTGACAAGTCTGACAGCCCACTCACCTCCCCGTGATTTGTAGTGTACCGTAAGCCCTATGGGAATGATTACAAAATAAAAAAAGCTCGAAGGCACATTTTCATTACGTTTTGTGCCTTGAGCAAAGCGAAAGGAATGGTTATAAAAATGAAAAGAAGATTATTAGCTAGCCTTATAATTATAATCATGATTTCTCTTTTAGTAATTATTAATGTATATCATAAAGGTGATAGCACTATATATGATAAGAATACAGATACTTACAATATAAATGGAATTGTTTATACAAAGGAAAAGTTAATTGATAAGTGCTTTAATCTAAACCTGCCAAATAATCATTATATTAAAGAATTTAAAATCGAACCTGATATTGAAGAAGCTTATGCAATAGATTTAAAGCTAATTATCCCTGAGAATCAGATAAGCAAAACATTTAATTTTTATGATGACGCAGAAAAAATGATTGATGGCGATGGCTGGTTTAAAAGTAACCTTTTTACTGAAAGAGGAATTAATAAAACGAACTTTAACTATTATTATGCTTTAGCTGAAAAAGCAGAAAGAAAAGGAGTTGAAACTCAAAGGTCGACATTTATTATATTTACTAAACCAACTAATGGAGAAGTCACAGTATTTCTGTGTCAGGATAAATTAGGTTGGAATTAATTTAATTTCTTCTAACAAATCTTCTAACGCTTTTCAAAATTTTCTAACCATTACGGTAAAAGTGTTTCAAAAGAAATACATTAATAAAAGCCCTGACTAAGGCTTAAATAAAGGGATTGAATAATGAAAGATATAGTCAAATAGTTTTAAATAATAAATGAAACGTAACTCTGGAAATCGTGTGAGGTTTAACCGCCTCCGAGAGTTCGAATCTCTCTCCGCCACAATTTGTATGAAAACCCTTTAAAATAAGGGGTTTTCAGCGTTTTTTGAGAAAAAATTACACTGATTTTTGAAGTGAAATTTCAAATTTGGTGTGATATCTTAGTTTTATTTGAAAATATGAATTAATATCTCCAAGAGAGTAAGAAGGTTTTTAAATGTAAGGTATGGCATAGTCTGCTAAAGTACCTAGACCCACAGTTTAATGAAAATGAATTGAATGCCAAAATCTCTATCAATTGTATTTCTCCTTAAATTTACTTCAAACTATTACCAAGTATGATTTCCATAGGGTGTGATAAAAAAGAAGACTCTCCCCCTACCATTGAAGAAGGAGGCGAACCCCCATGACGCATATGTGATACCCTGATTTTATGGTGTTTTATCAAAGCATCATGAAGTGTACATTCAAACAATTTCACCAATGCTGCAAGTGTATCTTCAAATGGGATATCTCCAGCATATTCAAACTTCCTTGCATAAGCCACCCAGATGCCTCGGAGAGCTCTGTCCTCTTTAATTTCTTCAAGAATACTTGAAGAATTGTCAATCTTATCAAGTGAATCCCTTTTTGTAGCTGTTGCAGCAAGGGCTTTTTTAAAATCAGCTTTATTAATATTCTTTTCCTGAAGAGTTGTCAGAATATAAACATCGTACAAATCCCTAGCCCGAGTGTTAAGTATGCCCCTACTAATGATTGTTTCAAATTTCTCTGCCAGAACAGTTTCAAGATTATAAGCAAGTATTTCTATCTTTCGGTCTTCAAATAACAGATCAAAGCTGTATAGTACCTCCTTTGGCGTAATCATATCACCCGTACTTATATCAATCTTTAGTGGAACGATAACAGTTTTATATATTGCATCAAGAGAAATTCTATAGCCACCATACTCAGATTCTTCTCTTATTTCTTCTATCCCTTTCAGGTTAAACCGGACATCATCCTGAACAGGAATTTTTATAATTTGCTCTAAGCTTGACAGAAGGGCCTCTTTAGAAAAATCTATGCCCTTAATAGTGGCATCCATATCCATAGTTGTCCTGCTGTCCAATCCAACCATAGCACTGATGAGCATTCCTCCTTTGAGAATAAACTTCCACTAGTACTCTGAAACGGAGATACGCTCTAGCAATCGTTCCAACATATAATTTTGCAATAAGGCATTTGCTTTGATTCCCGTTTTGGCTGCCATATTTTTAATGATTCCTTTTAACTGCATTGCGCTTTTCAAATCAACACCTCCATATATTCCCGGATCTTAATGTCAATCTTAAACTTTTGGGCATATTTCATCAACGTGTTCAAGTTCTTGTCCTTACGTTTTGAGTACCTTTTTAAAGCATCAGAAAATATTTGGATGTCCATTCTGTTTTTGCTTCTAACCATATCACAAATAGTCCTCTCCATGTCATAAGCATTAATTTCTTTCCCATGAGGAGATAAAACCGTTATTTTACCCAAGTTATGCAATTCAGGTTTCACGTAGAAAAACTCCAATGATAAGTCTTTTAATGATGAAGGATTATACCCTTTTGGTAAAGTTATGGAAAAGCTAAGTGGCGTCCTATCTGATAAGTCGTGCAAAAACAATGCCGTATCATGAGAAAAGATTCCCTTCCGACAGCGGATATTAATAGAATAGAATTCATCCTCGATAATTTCAGGTAATACATAAACACCTCTTGATGACCTTTCAATTAGGCCTCGCTGGGTCATTAAGGATAAATATTTTTTATCAATGCCATGTTTCACTACTTCAGCAGTTGAGATAATACCTTTGTTTTCTTTTATCAAATTTAAAATCTTTTCAAACGTGTCTATAAAAATCACAACCTTTCACTTTCACACGTACATTATACACTTTGTTAGTATAAAAGTGAAGAATAAATTTTCCAGCTACTTCATTGCGAGCCAAAATCCTGACTATTCAGTATTTCGCTTTCTTTTATGCTTACAATGACTAATATAGTATCAGATTGTATTAGATGTAGTGGAGATAAATGGAAGGCGCTGTTCGTAGATATGTAAGAACAGCAAAATATCTCGTTATATTAGCGCTGCAAATGTAATCGCTACATCAAAACTTTTCTCCAAATTCTATTTTGGTATATAAATTTTGTTCGTAATCATTTTCTATAATCTCCGCAGGGTCATCTGAAAAATCCATAATTATTTCAGCCTCCATGCTTATTAAAGGAATCTTGCATCGGATCGTAAAATATATACATAGCAACTTCTATTTTGAGTTTATGCCGATTAGTTTATGTTACTTATCTATATATTTCCCTCTGTACACAATGCCACCGACACTTTTATAGGAGGCACAATGCTCTTCCATATATCTGAAGAAGGATGGGTTTAGAAATTTCTGGTGGAAATAATCCTTTATCAATATCAAGTCATTCATATATTTTAACATCCATCGCAAAAACACACATCAGAAGTAATTTGTCCAATGAAACAACATAAGCAACTCCTTCGTCTATAGCATCCTTAAGATAAAATCATAATCCAAGAGCAGCTAGTAAACCTATGTGTGGAAGCATATTCATTTCAACGCTAGTACCCAATTCTTGTTCATCTGTCAATCCATCGTTATCTGTATCATTACTTGATGCATTAGTAAGAATGTCACTTAGTTTCACGCTTTGAAAGTCATTAAGATATACCCATTCGCCAGCCGCATTCGTGACTTCGCCTACTTTGTCGGCAAGTCCTAATAGTATATCACTAAAATTACCGTATATGTAAACATACAGGCCACCTGGTGTAAATTCAGCAGATGCAGGACCGGTTGTACCGCGGGTGTGCTTGCAGTTGATGGGCCAGGAAAGTCCGGTTGTGTATCCCAACCGGACTGTGTAATTACCGCAGATTGTTCACTACAATCCACAAAGATAAATAGTATAAATAATTGCACTAATATAAGGGCACTGAACCTCTCTTTGGTCATTAGTTCACTCATTTGTTATTATTTCTGTACACGCTAGGCTACAAAAATACTAAATTTCAGCTTTAAAGAAATTTGCAAGTGCATAACCGACATTCTGGTCAGTGATTTTAATGCTTGCAGCTTCATTAAGACCTGCAACCGTATCGAGGTCACTGTTGCCACCATTGTAACCAATACAGTAAATCGGAACTCCCAAGGATTTTAGAGTATCTAGTGTGGCACCTTTGCTTAACCCCTCGGTATTGTCGCCATCAGTCAGTACAAAGATACGATAAACAGCGTTTATATTAGGATTAGCCGCCTTAAAATCAGCTATCTCCTTTGAAGCTATTGTAAGTGCAGAATACATGGCTGTTCCACCACGTGTCACCATCTCACTTGTTGCCGTAATAAAGCGTTTCTGCATTGTTTCATCAAACTTTGCAATAGACAAGTTGACCTTTACATCTGATGCAAATGTAACCAAGCCTACATAATTTGATTCAGATATGACACCCGCACAGGCCTTTAATGACTTTTTAAGCTCCTCTAATGGCGTGCCATTCATTGAACCTGAACAGTCACTTACAAATACACTAACAATCGGTCTGCCGCCACTCTTATTTTCTTTATAGTTCTTCTGGTCATCTAATAAAGTTGAACCCAAAGTATTTTCTCCAACATAGTTATCATATTGATTAAACCCATATTTATTAGCTAGCTCCTGGTTTTCACTGCTCATACAAAACTTAGCAAAGTCATCAAGCAAATCTGTCTTTGCCTTATTCAATATATAAAACGGATTATCATGCCTTACACCAAAGGGTACAAATTTATACATTTTCGCAAGAGTCTGATTCCCCTGTACTTGTCCTGTAGAAAACTGCTGTGACTCATACACAAAAGCATCAAGCTTACCCGATAAAGCAGCTGTTCTCATCTGAGGTGTCGTATAGCTTACAAGGGCTATCTTACTCTGGAAAGCCTTAAACTTGCTGGCGTCACTATAATTGTGGATGTATTGCAACAGGAAGTTTGCACCGGTCGAGCTTGCTAACGGATTTGTGTAACCAAACTTTATAGTCCCCGCCTCAACGTCAGCAATAACCTGCTTAATGTCCTTACCGTCTTTACTTACTATACCTGCAACATTACCCGCCAATCTGTCATAGTCCGGCGTTAAACCTAAAGCATCCCCCCAAAGTTTATTACTCGGTGTGAACGCATCAGGTACAAATTTACCTGAACGTATGTAATCAAACATTTCCCCAGAAGCTACACCATAAAGTCTTATACTTCCTTTACGGTCAGCTTTCTGATTGTAGTCCTTGGCTACTTCTATAAGCCAACGGTCTGTTGCATTATCAGTTGCCTTTTCTGTTGAAGAACATATGATTGCCATAACCTGGTCATTCATGTTCTCATTTACAACCGCTTGTCGTCCAGTCATAAATTCAGGCAGCAATGCACTCGTGTCTGAATCCGGTATGAAGAAATCACTGCCCGCACCGCCATCATATATTTCCGGGTCATCTTTTGTAACATCAGCTACGCGAGCTGACAACTTATTTATATTAGTTACAGCTTCATCATATGTATATTTACTCTTTGCAGTATCAACCATTACACCTCCGCAACCAACCAGTATAGTAATAAATAAAAACATTACCAGCATTAACACAGAATACTTATAAAACTTTCTCATCCTTTTAACCCTCCCTTATTATTACAACAGACCTGTAATCTGTTCCATTTCAGCCTTTAACCGAAGTATATCATTCGGATCACCACTATAACTATTTAGCTTAGATCGCATACTTGCATATAGCTCTAGTGCTCCGGTAACCTCTTTCTGAGCATTAACACACACCGTACGGAAATAATCCCCCTTTAACTCAAATTCTGTTACACTTGAACAATAGCTGATAAAGCCTGATAAAAATTTAAGCTTAGCTGCGTCTATGCATACAACAGCATCCCTAGCTGCATCATACAACGGCCCACTTAAAGATGTGTGAAACCAAGAAGCCATTTTACCTAGATCCTGCACACCCTTATTAATCTTACGCAATGTTTCTATATTTTCTTGTTGTAACGTTTCTTCCCAGGGAGTGCTCTCCCAAGCAGCTATACGTGCCTCGATAGCCTCATAAGCGGTTTTATAACTATATGCCTGTGTACTGTAGCCATCAGCCACTAGCTTTGCCTTCACCCCTGCTGCTTTAGCTTCTATCTTAGGTAAAGCTTTACCTAGTGTAATCAATACAATCCCTACAACAACAAAAATTATAGGTATAGCCAAAGCGCTAATTATTTCTCCGGACGTAGGTAAGAACAACTGATTTAGATTAACTGCTCCAAGAATAATACCGACTAGGTTACAAAGTATACCTAATATACACAACATATAACCCTTACTCCTATGTTTCATTTTACAATCCCTCCTAGTACTCGTATAACTCAATAACTCAACGCCTATCAGTATCTCAGAATTTACCTGCAAGTAAGTGTTTTTCTAATACATATGTCTCATGGTTGATATATGTATCAATATGATTTTTGTTATATATATATCATCCTTAGCTCTATGTATCGCAAGATTTACGAGATACTCAGTAATCCGTGTACACAATGCATTAAATTCATCGTAAGTACTTAAATCATTTTTAAATGCCGCCCTTATTTCATTTCTTTTATCAATCTTTCGATAATACTATTCACTACCCAACCGGATACTAAACCAGTTATTATGCTAAAGAATATTGCTCCCCAATCAAAAGTTTGAAGATCATAACCCAAAAGTATATGATGCCATATAGACTATCCCCTTTCCACTTCCATATTTCGCCATAAAAAGGGAATATCCTGCATCTATTTCAGATTATTCTTGCTAACATCGTACTATCGTTCTAATAAATTCTGTAGACGGTTCGGGTAAATAAACCTGTTCCTCAAGTTCGCCTAAAGTTATTTTGAACAATTCTTTCCTGAACCCTAAGCATTAATAATTTGTCAATACATCAAAGCTATACCCCTGCTTTTTTAAGCCCTCAATTATCTTAGGCAATGCCTTTACTGTATATATTTTATCAGATGAGTCGTGCATTAAAACAATAAGCTTTTTCCTGTCTTTTGAATTCTTTATTACATTATTGGTCAGCAAATTAGCAATGTACTCGTCATTTCCGTATTTTTTTAAGTTTGGGTCAGTATCCGCAGTAGAGACATTCCAATCAAAATACTTATATCCTTCCTTTGAAAGTATTGCCGAACATTTATCTACAAGGCTCTTCTTTCTCCCAATTGAACCTCCTGGAAACCGGAAAACCGTTGTTGTATAATCAAATTTCTTATATATGAAATTCTTTGCATTCAGTACATCCTTTTTGAAGTTATCAGTTGAACTATATAGATATCTATAGTCATGGGAATATGAGTGATTTCCCAGGGCATGCCCCTCTTGGATTATTCTTAAATATATGTCATCAAGGTCACTCTTTGGCAGAACAAAAAATGTTGCCTTAACACCATATCTTTTGAGCGTGCCTAAATTCGCAGGCGTATTATCTCTGGATGGTCCGTCATCAAAGGTAATGTATGCAATTTTATTATTCGACTTGCTTTCGGTAGTGCTTTTAGAACTAGCAGCTTCAGGGTACAGAAGTATCATAAATATCACTATTAATATAGTTAATGTCTTAACTGACCTTTTCATATTTAGCCATCCATAATTAGTTAATTAAATTCTAGTTTTATTTTATGCTAATTTCCTTAATAAAAACTGCTCGATAGTGTATCTTATTTACTTAAATAATTAGTTAATCATACATTTTATTACAATAAAATAAAATTACAGAATAGTAATAGTCCATACAAATCCAGCCGTTTTTCGCCACCTCCCGTTTTTATATCTATTATAAAGCATACCATAAAAGTAAAAAATAGACATGTATTTAGAAACTGGAAATCTAAGTTTCTATATCTACCTTTTGCCAGCTCCCTTATGACGGCAAAATTGACAAAGTAGATACTACCTTTTCAGAATATGTTGAAACTGATGGAATACGTACCTCATGGTCGGAAAGAGATGAAGACTTAATATAATCACTAAAAACAATCTAAACAGCGAGAGGTGCTTCTGAAAATCGTTTGAGGTTTATCCTCCTACGAGAGATTCGAACTCGGGAGAGCGCAAGCCGTTTATATAATATACTAAATTCATATTGCCATATCGCTAAATCAAGTTGTCTGGAATTGCGATAAATCCAAAGCGTATTTCTTCAAAGGCTTTTATACTTATTTTTTTCTTGTGTCAGCTCCTTTTTTACATAGAAATCAATTGCCAACGGATACCAAAACGGTCTTCCACCGAGCCATACATGGAACTCATCATTGTAAAAATCGGACATGTTACATTTATATTTTTATGATTTAACCTGAAAATTGTTTTGAAGACATGGATAAATGCTACTGGTCAAAAAAACAGTTTGCGCTGTGTCATTTTATTAGTTTATATTCCTACTTTTTCCGCTCTTGTAAATCTATTATAAGTTTTTTAGCAGGTTAATATTGACATATTGGCAAAAATATAGCATGCTATGAATGAACGTTCATTCACGGAGGGCATATGTCTATACAAAGTGATTATTTAGAAAAGAAATTCAATGAGTGGTTTGAGGAATCTGTACCCGACAAGAGTACTAGGCAAATACTGTTAAATGCAATTGAAGTGTTTGCCAAGAAAGGTCTTACTGGAACAAAGATAAAGGATATTGCTATTAAAGCAGGGTTCAGCCAAGGATATGTTTATAATTACTTTAAGTCTAAAGATGAAATCTTCACCAAAATTGTTGACTTATCGGCAGAGGGTGCCGGAAATTCGGTTAAATATGTTTCGGAGTTAAGCGGAACTCCTTATGAAAAAATATATTTGCTTACCGATGCCTTCTTATCTCCTAATAGTATAGCCATGCAACATTGGAGATTAATTATGCTTCATGCGACTACTTCAGACGCCATACCAGAGGAAGCAAAAAGAATATCCAAAGAAAAGATTAAGAAGCCTTTTGAATATCTTATACCTATTATCATAGAAGGACAAAATGCAGGTGAAATCGTAAAAGAAAACCCATGGGTACTCGCAATAACCTATTTTTCATTCATTCAGGGATTGGGAATAACAAGGGTACAGAATGGAGAAAACATTCCTTTTCCATCCACCGAGATAGTACTTAGCTTTTTAAGAAACAACTCATGCAAATAAAAGTGAGAATAAAAGTTTAGGGGGAATTATTTTATGGTCAAAAGATTTAAAAAGAAAGATGGAAAGCAGAAAGTATATGAAGCTTATGAAAGACTGTTAGGTCTATGGGGTGTGGATATTCAAGAAATTGATATCGATACAACCTTTGGAAAAACACATATTATAACCTCCGGCAATAGAGAAAATCTTCCTTTATTGATGTTTCATGGCGTTGGTGACAACTCTGCAATTATGTGGATATACAACGTTCAAGAGTTAGTTAAGCATTTTTATGTAATAATTGTTGATACCATTGGAGGACCTGGAAAAAGTGAACCTAATGAGAATTATTCCAAGAATTTCGATCAGTCTTTGTGGATAGACGATATACTAAATACTTTAAATATTGATAAAATAGACATAGCAGGAGTTTCAAATGGTGCATATATCGCTCAGCATTATGCAATAACGAGACCAAATAGAGTTAATAAGATTGTTTGTATGGCGGGTTCCATATCTACAAAAAACAGCCCGAATCCACTATTTGGGCTGATGAAGGTTGTTATGCCTGAAGCTCTCTTCCCCACCAAAAAAAATGTAACTAAATTGTTGATAAAACTCTCCGGGCCCAATTATGATGTCTTTACTAAGAATGAAGCTATTATGGACCAGTGGGCATGTCTACTTAAGTATTTCAACAATATGTCAATGGCTTATCATAAACTAAAAAAATTCTCTGCTGAAGAAATAGCTACAATAAGAGAAAAATCCTTATTTTTAGTGGGAGACAGTGACAGGCTGGTTTTTTCTCCTAATACAATAAAAGAATTAGAGGATAATAAGCTGAACTACAAAATAATTAAAAATGCCGGTCATGGGATTAATCATGAGCAATCAGAAGTGATTAATAATGAAATAGTAAATTTTTTTATATATGATTCAGAGGATGCAATTAACGTTGCTAAATAGACAGTGCGTTTTTGTTTTAATATTCCGTAAAGGGAGTATTAAATCCTCCTATAAGCTTGTTGTACATCTATATCCAGACAGGATAGGTATCATTTAAGTTCTTATCTCGCCTCGTTGTTGATTTTTATTCTCATACATCAAGAATGAATCTATTAAATGTATTATCGCTTTGTAGCAAATTTTTATTAGGAGCACAATATGGCTAAGTATTTTATGGAAAATTATAATGTAGTATGGGATAGTCAGAGTAAAAGCTCAGCTGATAGTATGCCTTTGGGTGGATATGACGTGGGCTGCAATGTATGGGCAGAAAACGGAAACCTATATCTTTATATTTCACAAAGCGGTACGTTTGATGAGAATAATACCATGCTCAAATTAGGGCGTATTCGAATTATTATAGACGATGGAGATATTTTTAATAAAAATTTTAAACAGGAATTTCATTTATATAATGGTTATATAACAATAGATGCGGGAGATGCTGGGGATCGGGTGCATTTTGATTTATGGACTGCAGTTAACAAGTCTGAGGTACATATAAACTTTTATTCTGAGAGGAAACACCGTCTGCTGCTATCCTTTGAGTCCTGGAGATACCGTGAACGCTTGGTGTCTATAGATGAAATGCATCAATGCCATGACTTTGATGACAGCTTTGTCGGAAAAGTAATAACTTGGCCCGATGCAGTGGATACGGCTAGCAATTCCCTCACCTTTTGGCATAGAAATCGTAGTGAGGACCTTGTATGGAATAAGTTGATCAAGCAACAGCAGCTTGATGAAATAGCAGATAAAATCCCTAATCCCCTTAAAGACCGTACAATGGGCGGAATGCTTAAAATGAAGGCTTTTAAATTCGTAGGTGTTCAGGATGGCAGCTACTCCGGATGTGATCACAGAGAATATCACTACATAGCAAATGGTATTGACGAGACAGATATTGTTTTAACTCTGCATACAAACCAATGTGAGACCTTGGAACTGTGGAAAAACCAGCTCACTGAAAAAGCTGCACTAAAAACGTCACCGAACGACACTGCTAACTGGTGGAATAACTTTTTCAATAAAAGCTATATCTTGATTGATATGGAAAACCCAACCTCCGAATGGTTTAAGCTTGGACGGAATTATCAATTATTCAGGTATATGCTTGGCTGCAACTATTATGGGGAGTATCCTACAAAATTTAATGGTGGACTCTTTACCTTCGACGAGGGCTGGACACCTGACTTCCGCAAATGGTCAGGCGGCAGCTTTACTTCACAAAACCAGCGGCTTGTTTATTGGGGAATGCTTAAAGCAGGTGATTTTACAGGCATGCTGCCGCAATTTGATTATTGGAGAAAACTAACTGAGTCTGGCAAGGCGCGAGTACATTATTTTTGGAAGCATTCTGGTGCCTTCTTCTTTGAACAGGGTAATATTTTTGGGATATGTACCGGTTCCGAGTACAATTGGAACCACTCACCTGAGGTTGATCCTGCTCTGGAGGATAACCCTTGGGTTCGACTCCATTGGTCATCAGGGTTGGAGTTTGCACTTATGATGCTCGAATATTCCCGCTACACCGGGAAAAAGATTGATGAATATATGGAATATATAGAAAGTGTTATTGATAATTATTTTGAGCATTACCCTCTTGATGGAGAGGGCAAACTATTTATATTTCCTTCGGCGGCACTTGAAACCTATAAGGGTATTGATCCCTATAGCAAGAATGATGAGGAGTATGGGGTAGAAAATCCAATGGATGCAGTTGCAGGCTTGCGCTGCGTTATTGAGAATCTTTTAGAATACCTGGGCGGCGGTGAAAAATATGATAAGTATAAAAAGCTTTTTAAAAAGTGTCCGGATATGCCAATTGGAAGAGGCAAAGAAGGGGTACATATTTTCTTACCTGCCAGGAAATATTGTGAGAAGCCCTTTAACTGTGAGCTTCCTGAGCTTTATCCTGTATTTCCTTATAGTCCAAAGGGGCTTAGTCAGACTGAGAAGGATATTGGTATAAATACCTACTTTGGCGAATACTCTGATGACATTTTACTTGGAGTGAGCTGGCATCAGAATGGAATTTTTGCCGCACGGCTTGGCCTGTATGATGAAGCGTTGAAATACCTTCATATTAAGTTTGACGACTCTCACAAACGTTTTCCTGCCTTTTGGGGTCCCGGGCACGACTGGACTCCCGATCATAACCACGGAGGTTCCGGTATGATACTCCTTCAGGAGATGCTTATGCAATGTGAAGGTGATAGCATAAGATTGTTGCCAACCTGGGATAAAACTGTAGATGTCTCATTTAAATTATTTGCACCCCAGGGGAAGGTTATTGTATGCGAACTAAAGAATGGTATGTTAAGTGTAGCCAAGGATCATGCATATAAGCTTGCCTCGTCGATTCCTCTTTCCGGATTGTTATAATTAACATATGTTGAATAACATGCATAATGCATTACCTTACTGATAATGTATACTTGTGGAAGTTATCCCGACTACATAACAGGCATGTTTCAAGCTCACAAAATAGCCGACCTCCCCCACACTTGAACCATAATATTCCATGTAATATAATCATACTGTAATATTTCCACCTCGGACAACATTGAGCATTTTTGAACATAACTTCCCCGTCCTAAATCTATATAATGATGGGTATAGGAGCTACCACCATGAACTGGATACAAGGCCTGACTAAAGCAATTAAATATATAGAGAGCAACCTAACCAATGAAATAACCGTCACTGACGTTGCATATCACGTGCACGCCTCCAACGCTCATTATCAACGTATGTTTTCTTTGGCAACCGGTATCACCATCGGTGACTATATCCGCAATAGGCGCTTGAGTCTGGCCGGGCAGGATTTACTACTATCCTCAAATAAAATTATTGATATTGCCATGAAATATCAATATGATTCACAGGAGAGTTTTACAAAGGCTTTCACCCGGTTTCACGGTATAACTCCTTATAACGCACGGAAACAAAGCCACCGGCTTAAATACTTTCGCCCGCTGACCATCAGTATTGTCATTCAAGGAGGATTTGATATGTCCAGTAATCGTGAAATTTTATCAATAGCCCAATACTCATCATATGAGTCAGATTCCATCACAAATTTACTTGCGGGCGCAGAATCACCCCGTGTATCAAACAAAATAGAGGAATACAAAAGAATTGAGCCCTGGCAAAATTATTTTCTTTGTTCAGCCATAT
>JAEZIV010000018.1 GCA_023436515.1 Bacillota bacterium | reverse complement strand
GCAACCGCTGCATTAATTCAGTTTAAAAAAAATATATTGGATAATGTTTTAAGCTGCAAAATGTTCACCTTTAATTATCCCCTGTTGATTATCCACATAATCCGTGAGGCCGAGTTATATCATTTGCAGACTAGGAGGCTTCAAAACAGGGAGGATATAAATCTTGAAAGAGAGGCTCCTCAGCAAGAATTTTTCTGGAACAGGCAAATGGCGGAGCATGCCAAGTTTATCCGAGGATTGCTTGACCCCACAGAGGAAGATTTAATGGGCAAAGCCAATACTTTTGGAAATGAGTTTGATAAATTAACCGCAGAGGCAAAGGCAGTGATGGATTCCACCCTTCCATTGGATAAGGTGACTGACGAAAGCTTAAGTTCAACTGAAGATTTACGGAACTTCAAGGCACAAGGCACCCAGGGTATTCTTGCTTGTAAGGTAAGATCAATTATTATTCCGCTTCTGGGAGACCATGTTTTAAGAGAAGCCAATCACTATATCCGACTTCTTAAAATGTTTAGAAGAGACTAAAATGTTTTTAATTTCGTTGCCTAGTCACTGATACCTAGAGAAGGTATCAGTGATTGGCCATATAAGTATTATTACGGCGCAGGCTTTAAAAGGCCGCGCTTTTTTTCTGAATTAAGTCTATATCAGGTTTAGCTAAAGCTCAGAGTGCAGCCTAGTCATTAGGTAAGGCTAAGCAGTCAATGAATACTCCAAAAGAATTATGGTGGTCTTCTCAAAGTAACTGCGATAGAATATATACATAGACAGGCTGTAATAATTTGTATAAAAAGCTGAATTTAATATTCAGTTAATGTTTCAACATTTTTTAAGAAAGACTCCTTTTATATACTAGTAATATCAAATGTAAAAGGAGTCTTTTATGAGAAAAATGTTTACTGCTATTATAGTAATCCTATTGCTGCTTTCTATGTCCAATGTCATGGTGGAAGCTGCTGTAAAAGAGAGGGTCAGCAAGGCTGCCGGAATTACGCCGTCAGGTATTAACTACCGGGATATTGGAGAGAAAATAGAGAGTTTTGTCGCAGAACGACAGGCCGGTCTAGCGTCTATGGAGGTGGCAGTTTTTGATAACAGCGAAACTCTGTATGAGGGATATTTCGGATACTCGGATATTGAGAATAAAATCAAGGCAGATGAAAGTACTGTTTACGAATGGGGGTCTTCCTCAAAGCTGTTTGTGTGGATAAGTGTTATGCAGCTATATGAACAGGGAAAGCTGGACCTTGAGGTGGATATCCGAAAGTATCTCCCGGAAGGCTTTCTGACAAGAATAAAATATAGTAAGCCCATTACAATGCTTAATCTTATGAGTCATACAGCAGGCTTCCAGGAAATTGATGAAGAGTGTGAGACCAGCGATGAAGCAAGGGTCCGCGATATTGAAACCGTATTAAGAGAAAGCCAGCCGATACAGATTTATGAACCGGGTACGGTAACCTCTTATTCAAACTGGGGGTGCACCCTTGCAGCGTTCATAGTTCAGTGTGTCAGCGGTGAAAATTATACCGACTATGTGCATGAAAATATTTTGGATCCCCTTGGAATGGAGCATACAGCTGTAAGTGCGGATTATTCCGATAATATATGGGTAAAGGAACAAAGAAATAAACTGAAGGCGTATTCCGTAATGCAGGGGTTTTATGAAAGCTTTGGTAAAAGGATCAGCTACATCGAGCTTTATCCTGCTGGCTCGGCAACTGGGACCCTTAAAGATTTTACAAAGCTTGCAAAAGCTTTTGTTCCAGAGGCAGGAGACAAATGTTCATTATTTGAACATGAGGGTACACTGGGTAAAATGCTTTCAGCAACAACATATTATGGCAATTCCGATATACCGCGAAATTGCCATGGCTTATGGACTCTACAGTTTTCGGTGGATGTAATGGGGCATTCAGGAAACACAAAATCCTGTTCTTCCCAGCTTATGTTTGATCCAAGGTCTGGAATTGGAATAGCAGTGCTTGCCAATGAGGAAAATGAAAGTGCTTTTTCATATGGGTTATTGTCACTTATTTTTGGAAGCTACTTAGATAATGAAAGAGCAAAAGGCACTGACTTTTCTGAAAGCTTAGATATCAGCGGAGTTTATGCCGGAAGCAGAACAACATATACAGAAGGCTGCATGCGCATTTTTACATTTACTTTTTTAACGCCGATAATGAGGACTGAAAACCCCAATCTATTCAGGCTGCTGGGGGAGGAAACCATCACAAAGGTTCAGGACCATCAATATTTATATGATGATGCTAATGGATTTCAGTACATGATGTATGAAACAATAAATTCACAAGGGAATTTAGTTTTGGAATCCTATACCATAGACCAAATCAAGCATAGTATATGGAACTACATAGCGATAGTACTTATGCTTCTAGCAACCCTTGTCTCAATTTTTATACTTATTGTTAGGTTAATAAGGCTTTGCATAAGAATCTGTCGAAAGAAAAAGGGAGAAGGTTCGGTACATAAAAAAAGCTTTATTCTGCAGGAGGCCATGTTTAGTTTAGCGGGACTGCTGCTTTTGGCGTATATAAGTGTTGTTACAGGTGGAACGGTTTATGTATCAGACGCTATGCTTATTTGCTTTTGTGGGGGCTTTATTATTATTGGTATAATTTCCTTAGTGAATGCAGTGGCAATAGCATTAGGAACATTGAAATCAAGACGTCTGAAAAAGCAGAATTTATTGAAAAGTATATTTACAGTAGTTGGAGGTTTATTCATATTTGGTTTCATAGTATATTTCCAGCTATATAAATTTTGGAGCGTATAAAGGAGCTAATAAATATGGCGAATATTTTGATCGCAGACGATGAAAAAGAAATCATCCAACTGCTTCGCATGTATCTCGAGAAGGAAAATATGAATATCTATGAGGCTTATGATGGTGAAATGGCATATAGGATTCTAAAAAATTACGATATTGATGTTGCATTGATTGATATTATGATGCCTAGAATGAATGGATATGAGCTTATAAGAAAAGTTCGGGAGCACATGAATATTCCCATTATTGTAATCTCAGCAAAGGTAGATTTAAACGACCGCGTATTGGGACTGGAGCTAGGTGCAGACGATTACATAACCAAGCCATTTGAACCATTGGAGGTTGCTGCTAAGGTAAAAGCCAGGGTCAGGCGAATAGAGAGCAACGGATTCAAGTCTGATTCGGATATAATTTCTGTCGGTGAATTGTCTCTAAATCTAGCAGAATGTACTGTTACTAAAAATAATGAGACTATGGAACTGACCAAAGCAGAATTTCTGGTTTTGAAGCTTTTCATGAGCTGGCCGGGAAGGGTATTTGCAAAGGAACAGATATATGAAGCCGGCTGGGGAGAGGAATATGTTCTGGATGATAACACAATTCGTGTTATTATCAGTAGAATCAGAGAAAAGATTGGTGATGATTATATCAAGACAATCCGTGGATTGGGATATAGGATGGATAAAAATGCAAAACTTAAAACGTAAGATTATAAAATATTTTATATGTTGCTCTTTTGGAACATCGGTAGTGGAGTCAGTCATTAGCAGCATGTATGACGATTGGTTATTCTTAATTGTGAAGAATGATTCGCTGTGGATGAAGCTGTTGCTAATATCCTACTGGCTACTTACAGTATTGGTATTTGTAGTTTTTGCACTTATTTTTATACGTATGACAGAAAAACAAATTGAAGAAGTAACAAAGCGTAACATAGAAGAGAAAAATCAAATGTATGCCAATATTGTGCATGACTTGAAGACACCCATTACATCGATCCTTGGTTTTGCCGGGGCATTAAGAGAGAATGAACTAGTAGGACATGAAAGGCAAAAGGCAGTTGATATCATTTATTCAAAAGCAAAGAGGACAGATGAATTGATTCAAAGGCTATTTACATATTCTAAACTGGAATCCAGTCAACATAAATTACAGCTGCAGATAGAAAATGTGTGCGGTTTGCTTCGTGTTATAATTGCAGATTTATATGAGGCCTTTGAAGCTAAAAATATTGAACTGGAAATTGAGATTCCTGATCAGCCAATCTACTGCAGTCTTGATCGAGTTGAATTCAGGCGCGCCATACATAATCTGATTGAAAATACTTTAAAGCACAATGAGGAGGGAATACGTGTACTTATTTCAGTAACGGAGGTTGATAACAGAGTGATTATACTGGTTGCAGACTCGGGGGATGCCATAAAAGCATCAATCCGTGATACAATATATGAGCCCTTTGTTTGTGGAGATGATTCCAGAAATAGTACAGGAGGAAGTGGTTTGGGACTAGCGATTAGTAAGAAAATCCTTGAAAAGCATCATGGTGATTTAGGTTTGGTAGAGGAAGTTGACGGATATACAAAGGGATTTATAGTAAAGCTTCAAAAGAGCAAAACTATCCAGCAAAAAAGAAATTAATAGCTATTGACTGTTATAATAAAATAAACTATAATTATTCTAATTTATTAATTTACCACTTTAGCAGTTTAGTTTAGTAAAGTAAGTCGCCTGAGTTTTTAAATAATATATTGTTTGAGAGGTATTTATGTCAAAGTGGAAGATTTATACTCCTGACGGTGTTCAGGATATACTGTTTGATGAATGCTATGCAAAGAGAGAAATGGAAAGCCGTATACGTAAAACCTTCAGATCCTATGGCTTTTACGAAATAGAGACGCCCACAATCGAATTCTATGATGTCTTTTCAACAGATATTGAATCCTTCCCACAGGAGGCTATGGTAAAGTTTTTTGATCCCAAGGGGAGAATTCTTGTGCTGAGACCCGACATTACAGTTCCTGTTGCAAGGCTCACCGCAACTAAAAATCGCGATTTACAGCTGCCGATTAAGTACTCCTACATTGGAAATGTATTTAGGTTTAATGAGATCGGAGGAGGGCGCAGAAATGAGTTCACTCAGGTCGGTGTGGAATTGTTGGGAGATTCGTCTTTTGAGAGTGATGCAGAGATCATCGCTGTTGCAATAAATACCCTCAAGGCGGCAGGTCTGGAAAACTTTCAGATAGATATTGGACAGGTGGAATTCTTTAACGGTCTCGCTGAAGAAGCAGGCCTGACTGAACAGGATATTTCCAGAATATCCAAGCTAATTGACAGAAAAGACTATGTGGGAGTTGAAGAAATAGTAAATAGGTATGAAATGACTTCTGAGCTAAGAGAATTGATATTGAAGCTGCCGAGTCTGTTCGGTTCCCTCGATGTAATAGAAAAGCTTAAAAAAATTACCAGGAATAAAAGAAGTCTGGCAGCTCTTGAAAACATTGAGGAAGTTATAAACATTCTTGGAGATTACGGCTTCACAAAATACTTGTCAATTGACCTAGGAATGCTGAAGGGACCGGATTATGACACTGGAATAATATTCAGGGGCTTTACCTATGGAGTAGGCTTCCCAATACTTTCGGGGGGCAGATATGACAGTCTTACCTCAAGCTTTGGAAAGGATTGTCCTGCAATTGGC
>JAEZIV010000427.1 GCA_023436515.1 Bacillota bacterium | reverse complement strand
CTTTACAAGTGCTATGAAACCTTTTACCACCCATCAAACATGGTCATTACTGTAGTGGGGGATGTGGATCAGGAGCAGGTGTTTGAGCAGGTTGAAAAAAATATTTCCACCAAAGAGAAGAATGGAGAAATAGAACGCATTTATCCTGAAGAGGGAAAGGAACTCCATAAGAAATATGTTGAGCAGAACATGCCTGTTCCAACTCCTTTGTTTTATATGGGTTTCAAGGACAACAGTTACTCCTTGAAGGGATCGGATATACTTAGGTATGAATTGGCTGTCAAGCTTTTGATTTCCATGCTTATGGGCAGAAGTTCGGCACTGTACGAGGAGCTTTATGGCAAGGGACTGATAAACTCAAGCTTCGAAACAGATTTCTCAATAGAAAGCAGCTATGCATATTCGATGCTGGGGGGTGAATCTGTAAATCCTGAGGCAGTGAGGGACAGCTTTGTTAAGGAGATTAATAGACAGCAAAAAAACGGATTGAATTCCGATGCCTTTGATAGATTGCTAAAGGCCTCAAAGGGAAGATTCTTAAGACAGATGAACTCAGTTGAAAGCATTTCTAGAAGCTTTATTAATTTATATTTCAAAGGTGTAACAATGTTTGATTATTTAGAGGTTTATGATACAATGAGTTTTGATTATATTTCAGAGATATTTGATAAACACTTTGATATTGACCGCTTGGCCTTATCAGTAGTTAAAGGAATAAAGAGATAGTTTTATTGCTTTAGAAAGCAAACAGTATAATGTGGAGGTTGTCATGGGTGGACGAGTTAATGTAAGTTTTCCGAAGTTGGGATTGGATTTTGATATTTCAAGAGAAGCTTTTCGTATTTTTAATACACCAATTTATTGGTATGGTATCCTCATTGCACTCGCTTTTTTAGTCTGTGTCCTTTGGGCAATGAAGGATTCAAAAAAGTTTGACTATGAGCCTGAAACGGTCATTGACCTTATGCTTTTTGCAGCACCTGCTGCAATAATTGGCGCCAGACTGTACTATGTTATATTCAGTTGGGAAAATTACAAGTATGAGCCTATGAAGATTTTTGATATGAGAGAAGGCGGCTTGGCTGTTATAGGTGGTGTTCTCTTTGCAATTATTGCAGCATATTTTGTAGTAAGGTATAAAAAAATCCCTATTTTAAAATATTTTGATTTTGCTGTAGTATATATTCCTCTCGGACAAGCCATAGGACGTTTGGGCAATTTCTTTAATCAGGAGGCTTTTGGCACAAATACCGAGCTTCCTTGGGGAATGACAAGTCCGGTTGTTCGAAATTTTCTGCAAAACCTCAGCAACAACGGTGTGGCTGTAAATCCGGAGCAGCCGGTACATCCAACCTTTCTATACGAGCTACTCTGGAATTTAGTCATTTTTGCATTTTTAATGTGGATGAGACGCCATAAAAAGTTCAATGGAGAGGTATTCTGCTTCTATTTCATTGGCTATGGTATTGGAAGAGCAGTAATAGAGGGGCTGAGAACAGATAGTCTGATGATCGGCAGCCTAAGAGTGTCTCAGCTGCTATCAGTGATATTTATAATTGTTTTCTCTATAATTGTTCTCTATACAAGATCCAAATTGAAAAATAATTTTGACAGTGTTGAGGTGGGACAGAGCGGTTATGCCGGAATACTAAAAATACTTGAGGAAGAGCAGAAGGTGGAAGAACAGTCCTCTAGTGATCAAGCCTCTGCTCAAACAGAAGTACAAGGAGAAACTGAGGCGGGAGCTCAAGCAGAAGCTCACACAGAAGCTCACTCAGAAGCTCATCAGCCGGAGGAAGCTACAGGTACTGAGGGCAGTACTGTAAACGAGGATACAGAAGCTACCGGTTCTGAGAAGAATGAGGATAGCAAGTAAATAGAGGATAGCAGTAAATAGAGGATTAGGGGATTTGTAGTCAGAAGAAGGAACGGTGAAGAATGTATTTTGTTGAAAAATCAAAAACAACAAATCCATATAAAAGATTTGATTATCTGCTACTGATAATGGTATTGGTTTTATCGGCTATCGGACTTCTGGTTTTCAGTAGTGCTGTTAAGGAAAGACCAAACCTGATAAAGCCTCAGGTACTGGCTTTGATTATGGGTATAGCTCTTTGCCTCATACTGAGTGCGATTGATTATAGAGATCTTAAGGTTTTGAGTTTGTTTATTTTCTTCAGTGCCATAGGCCTTATGGTATTGGTTTTGTTTTTTGGAAAAGGTGAGGAGCTGGGAAATAAGAACTGGATAAACATAGCAGGCATGAGTGTCCAGCCCTCTGAATACACAAAAATAGCATACATAATTCTGGCTTCGGTTTTTCTGGAAAGAATAAAGGACAGTCAGGAAAAAAACAAGGCAGATATAATTAAATTTTTAGCTTACACAGGGGTTGCTATTGGCTTCGTTCTACTTCAAAAAGACCTTGGTACGGCTATGGTTTTTGCTTTCATTTTCTTTTTGTTTATTTATATTGCCGGAATACCATACAGGTACATATTTATTTTATGTGGACTAGCCGGCTTATCACTTCCCTTTATTTGGGTTTATGTTCTTAATGATAAAAGAAGAGATAGAATTTTGACCTTTATATCTCCTGAGAGAGATCCCCAGGGAGGCGGCTTCAACGTAATGATGTCAAAGCTTGCAATAGGCTCGGGACAGTTTACCGGTCAGGGTTTAGGAAATGGGCTTCAGACTCAGAGCCGAAATGTGCCCGTTAATGAATCGGATTTTATTTTTTCTGTTGTAGGTGAGGAGCTTGGGTTTATTGGTGGCTGTATTATTCTTTTGTTGGGACTTTGTATTCTTTTGAGGATAATATACATCTCACGAAACTCAAGTGATACATACGGATCTTTTATATGTATGGGTGTCGCAGGTATGATTGGTTTCAATTTTATCGAAAACACTGGTATGAGTATGGGCTTGCTGCCTGTTACAGGTCTTCCGCTGCCCTTTGTCAGTCAGGGAGGAACAGCAATGCTTGCAAATTATGTTGCTATAGGGTTGGTGCTAAGTGTTTCCCTGCGGCGAAAACGTGGGAAATTTAATACCGGTCAGTAAATGAGTTTTTGAATAGTGCTGTAGACCTAGAAAAGGCGGGCTTGATAACCCGTCTTTTTATTTTTTTAAAAAAAATCTTGATATATTTTACAAATTGCAATAGAATATCTATATAAGTGGTGGAAAGTGGTGTGAAGTGGAGGGAAAAACCAAGTTAAGTGATAAAATAACTTGGCAAGTGAGGTGTAAACTTGTTCTACGGCGAATATCAACATTCAGTTGACCCAAAGGGAAGAGTTATTATACCCTCGAAATTCAGAGAGGGTTTGGGCGAAAAGTTCATAGTTACAAAAGGACTGGATAGTTGTTTGTTTGCTTATTCACCAGATGAATGGACAAGCCTTGAAAATAAGCTGAGAGCATTGCCGTTTACTGATAAGGATGTTCGTACCTTTATAAGATTTTTCTTCTCGGGAGCAGCAGAATGTGAGGTTGACAAGCAGGGAAGGATACTTATTCCACAGAATTTACGCGAATATGCCGGGCTTGAAAAGGACATTGCTATTATAGGAGTTTCTTCAAGAGTTGAACTATGGAATAAAAACACTTGGGAAAAATATAACAGTGATGAAAATATAAGTGCTGACAAGATAGCAGAAAAAATGTCGCTGCTGGGGATATAAAATCATATGAAAGGCAACAGAATACCGAGGTGCTGTAATGGAGTTTAAACATAAGTCTGTACTGCTTGATGAATGTATTGAGAACCTGAATATTCAGCCGGAGGGCATATATGTTGACGGCACAATAGGAGGAGCAGGACATTCATCTGAAATATATAAACGTCTGGGTGAGAAGGGCTGCTTAATAGGCTTGGATCAAGATTTGTTTGCTGTAGAAACGTCTACAAAACGCCTCGAGGAGATAGCATCAAAGGCCAGATTTGAAGTTGTGAACACCAATTTTAAGAATATAGCCGAAGCTTGTAGACAAAAAGGCGTTGATAAGCTTGATGGAGTGCTTTTAGATTTAGGAGTATCCTCACACCAATTGGATGAGGCTTCAAGGGGCTTCAGCTATCAGCACGATGCACCTCTTGATATGAGAATGGACAGAAGCTCAAGCAGATCGGCCTATCAGGTAATAAACCAGTATAGTGAGCAAGATATATACAGAATAATACGTGACTATGGCGAAGAAAAATGGGCCTCTAGAATAGCAAAGTTCATAGTTGATACCCGGGAAAAACAGCCAATTAAAACAACCTATGAGCTGGTAGATATAATAAAAAGAGCGGTTCCAAGCAGTGCAAGGA
>JAEZIV010000437.1 GCA_023436515.1 Bacillota bacterium | reverse complement strand
TGTTAGGATTGCCGAGGCAATTCTTATCTTGGCGGCAGCCAAGAAAGGCCTTTAAGGTAAAACTTTATTTATTATCTAATCATGTCTATGAAATAAATAAATTAGATAAATATTGGTGGGCCTTCAGGGACTCGAACCCCGGACCAACCGGTTATGAGCCGGTTGCTCTAACCAACTGAGCTAAAGGCCCTCGAAAGGACGAGTTTTAGTATAATAAAAAAACAAAATTAAGTCAATAGTAAACCTATAAAATTTTTCAACAAATTAATTAATTTATGAATTATTTATTGATTACTTTTATGGTTTTTATGCATAAAATAAAGAAATGAATTTCGAACTTTTCTAGGAAAGTTACGATTAATCTGATAAAATTGTATAGCATAGAAAGCAAACTATATTCTTAGAATTATGGAAAAGGGTTGGGATTTAAATACATGGATATTATTCATAATCTTGAGTACTTATCGCATCTTGTTGGAGTTGCAGGCTACGAAAGGGAGGCGGCAGAGAAGGTTGCCTTACTTTTTAATGATTGCTGCGATCAGGTAAGGGTAGATAGGTTTTTTAATGTTATTTGTGTAAAAAAGGGCTATAACAAGTCTGCTAAGAAGATAATGATAAGCGCTCATATTGATGAGATAGGCTTTATTGTTAATTCCGTAGATGATAAGGGTTTCGTCGGGATTACTACTATGGGTGGAATAGATAGCAAAATCATGTTGGCTCAGGAGGTTGTTATTCATGGTAAACAGGATATTATAGGGATTATCGGAGCAACTCCTCCCCATTTATTAAAGGCTGAGGACGTTGGTAAAGCTGTTAAAATAAAGGATTTAAGGGTTGATACCGGCCTTGATGGCACTGAACTGAAAAAATACGTTTCTGTTGGCGATATAGTTTCATTTAGGTCAAAATTTACCCGGTTAAATGACCAGAAGGCTTCAGGTAAATCCTTTGACAACAGAGCCAGTATATCCTGCATGCTTGAAGTACTTAGGCTGCTTAAGGATGTAAACCATCAAAACGACTTGATATTCATAGCTTCTACTCAGGAGGAAACAAACCTTGCAGGGATAATAACTGCTGCATATGCTTTAAGACCTGATGCAGCTATTGTTATAGATACCTGCCATGGGGATATTCCGGATTTACCTAAGGATGTCTCGTCTACTCCCGGTAAGGGTCCTGAAATATCAATTGGGCCAAACCTACAACCCAAGATGGTTAATAAAATTTTTGAAATTGGAAAGGAATTCAACATTCCCTATCAAAGAATGGTTGAGGCCGGTGACACCGGAACAGAGGCATGGGCAACTCAGGTCAGTACCACAGGAATACCTACAGCCTTACTTTCAATACCAATAAGGTATATGCACACGGCAATTGAAACAATTAATTTCGATGATATAAAATATACTGCCCGCATAGTTAGTGAGTTTGCAAAGCTAAGCAGTGAACAGTTGGGGGAATTACTATGCTTATAAAGGAGCTTACAGACCTGAACGGTATTTCAGGTAATGAAAATGAAGTTAGAGAATATATTATTGCAAAAATTCAAAATCTATGTGATTCCTATCGCATTGATTCTATTGGAAATGTAATAGCCTACAAGAAAGGCACTGGGAGCAAGCTGAAAGTAATGCTTTCTGCCCATATGGATGAGGTGGGCTTTATTATATCCGGACATACGGACAAAGGCTTCTTAAAGTTTAAAGCAGTAGGCGGCATAGATGATAGAATACTACCCGGTAAGAAAGTAATTGTTGGTAAAAGGAAGCTTGGGGGAGTAATAGGGATAAAGCCTGTGCACCAACAGGAAAGAGACGAAAGAGATAGAGTAGTTAAAATAAAGAATCTCTATATAGATATTGGTGCTGATACCAGGGAAGAAGCAGAGAAGCTGGCTCCATTAGGGGAATTTGTCGCTTTTGACAGTGAGTTTTTACAGTTGGGCAATGATTGCATTAAAGCCAAGGCTCTGGATGACAGGGTTGGCTGTGCAGTTTTAATTGAAGCCCTGAAGCACAGCTATGACTTCGAGCTGTATGCATGCTTTACTGTACAGGAGGAAGTGGGGCTTAGGGGATCACAGGTAGCAGCCTACTCAATTATGCCTGATGTAGCTCTCATAATTGAAGGAACCACCTGTGCCGATGTGCCTGAGGTAGAGCCTCAGGACTACTCCACAATATTGGGCAATGGTGCTGCACTGACAATAATGGACAGAACCTGCTATAGTGACAGGGAACTGGTTCAGTACCTCCATAAGGTCGCTGTTGAAAATGGTATAAAGGTACAGTACAAACAAACCACAACCGGCGGGAATGATGCGGGACAGATTCAACGAACTGGTACTGGTGTAAGAACCGCATCAATTTCAGTTCCCTGCAGATATATACATTCTCCTGTTTCAATTATGAGCAGAAGTGATTACGAGGCAGTAGAAAGACTTACAATAACAGCTCTGCATCAACTGAGCAGAGACAAGGGTCTTACCAAGTCCGGAACATAAGGCAGGTAGAGAATCTCAGGGTGTTTATTTAATATGGATAACAAAGTGGAGGATGGCCATGCAGGATACATTGAAAAAAGTAACTCAGGTATTTGGAGTATCAGGAAATGAAGAAGATATAAGAGAAGTCATTACAAATGAGATAAAAAAATATGTTGATGAGATAAAAGTGGATGCTATGGGGAATCTTATTGCTATTAAAAAAGGCAAGAAGAAAAAAATAATGCTGGCTGCCCATATGGATGAAATAGGTATAATGGCTACGTTTATAGATGATAAGGGCTATATAAGGTTTTCAAATATTGGTGGAGTATCACATTTTACAGCCATGGGTCAGAGGGTTAGGTTTAAAAACGGTACTGTTGGGACTGTTGGAGCCGAGGAAAAGCTGGAGGACTTAAAGGGTCTGAAGCTAAGTAAAATGTTTATTGATATTGGCTGTAAGTCCAAAGGAGAAACTGAAAAGCTTGTGAGGATTGGAG
>JAEZIV010000420.1 GCA_023436515.1 Bacillota bacterium | reverse complement strand
CCGGGACTGACGGGCAGTCATTGCGTCCCTCCACGGCGTTGCTCCAGGTGGGGTTTACATAGCCGGCAAGTCGCCATGCCGCTGGTGAGCTCTTACCTCACCTTTCCACCCTTACCAAAGTGACCTGCGGTCACTTTATGACCTGCGGTCACTTTATGACCTTGCGGTCACTTTATGACCTTGCGGTCACTTTATGACCTTGCGGTCACTTTATGACCTTGCGGTCACTTTGTGACCTGACGGCCACTTTGGCGGTATATCTCTGTTGCACTTTCCTTAAAGTCACCTTCACCGGGAATTACCCGGCACCATTGCCCTATGGAGCCCGGACTTTCCTCACGTACGCCTTTTCAGGCTGTACCTGCGATCATCTGGCTTACTCATTATTATTATTTTATTTAGTAGAACGAGACTGCTAAATGCTGCTAGTGCTAGTCTCGCCTCGGACAACTAATTATAGATGCTAGGAGCATATATGTCAAAGGAAAATAAAAGGGTCACTTTCCATTTTACTGCAGAGTATTTCAAGGGGTTCAAACCTATCTGCCAATGCCTTTTGCAGCTTAGGTAAAATAACCCGCTCCGAGGTGAAATGACCTACATCGATAATACACAGCCCCATTTCACGGGCATCCATAGCATCGTGATATTTTAAATCTCCTGTTATCAAAACATCCTGCTGAAGGCCTTTCAAGTAATCTAGCTCAACATCAAAGCTGCCGCAAAAGACAGCTACATTTTTAACCCTTTCCGGGTGCGCTCCTATAAGTCGAAGATTGGTTATGTCAAGCTTTTTCTTTAGAGAATTCAGAAATTCATTAAATTCCATTTCCTGAGCCAGTACGCCCAGCTTACCCAGACCAAGATTATCATTTAAACCAACTGGTATATACTTTTGAAGTGGCTTAAGCTCCTGAAGTCCGATAGTTTCAGCCAAGGTGTCATTTACCCCGCCAATTGCAACATCAAGGTTTGTATGGGCACTTATAACACTGATACCCTTAGTAACTAGTGTTTGTATCTGCTGTCCCTTTATCGTGTCAAAATCAAGCTTTTTAAGCTTTGAAAAAAGGAAGGGATGATGAGATACTATCAATTGAGCATCACAATCTATTGCTTCCTTTATAACCTTTGAGGTTACATCCAGACAAAGCAATATCCTCTTAACATCACCCTGCCTGCTGCCCACCATAAGTCCGACATTATCCCACTCCTCAGCGTAACCCCAAGGTGCCAGCTCATTTAAATAATCTAGAAAATCTCCAACCTTCATCATTTACGCTTCCTTTCAGTTTTCTAAGTTAATATCCTTCCAGAAGTATTCAGGTAACTTGCCTTCAGTTTGTCGATATTAGCTTTATTAGCTCAATATAGTATTGCTTTAAATCCTCATGGTATTTTAGCAACTCTTCATTATCCTTCATATCAGACAGTTGCTTTAAAACTCTATCTATCTGTGAAGCCTTCATTTTACAATAATCCTGCAGCAAGGGATCCTTTTTAGCTACAAGAAGCTCGCCCACATGCAACTGAAATTCTGTATATTCTTTATTTTTTCCACTGTATCTTGCAGATAATACACAGTAAATTTTATTTCCTTCGGCAGTAAGTTCTTCGTCATATATCTCAAACCTGTTATCATAGAGCCACTTCCTGACAACATGAAGATCATTCATTGGCTGAAGGACTAATATGGTGTTTCCCGATACTTTTTCAGGATGGGCATCAAGAAGCTCTGCAAGTAATGTACCACCCATCCCGGCAATTATAACAGTGTCAGCCTCATTTGCCTTCAATGTTTCCAATCCGGAGCCCATTCTGGTTTCTATTTTATCATTTAGCTTATATTTTGAAATATTCCGGTTTGCCACCTTAACAGGCCCGGGCTTAACGTCGGAGGCTATGGCATGCTGACATTTTTTCTGCTGAATAAGATAAACAGGAATATAGGCATGATCTGTCCCAATATCTGCAACTACAGAGCATACAGGTACCTTATCAGCAATTAATTTTAATCTTCCCTTTAATTCCATATTATCCTCCATTTTACGTGCCAACTATGCTTTCTTGTATGACCAAGGTAAATTATACACATAATATTAATATAATATCAACTATTAAGGCGGAAATTTTAATGACTCAATTTAAGAAAACAAGTAAAGTAAATGATATCGAAAAACCTATATCAAGTAATCTATTAGGAAGAGATATTCTCGGAATAAACCCCAATGTTGCAGCCATAAACAAGACAGGCCTTGATATAGAGGTGGAAGCTTTAAGCAACGACTTTATGAGGAAAATCAAGTAAGAGTTCGCCCGGCATGGGCGATCAAAAAAAATAACACTCAAAATGAGTGTTATTTTTTTGTTGGTGGGCCTTCAGGGACTCGAACCCCGGACCAACCGGTTATGAGCCGGTTGCTCTAACCAACTGAGCTAAAGGCCCGTTAGTGGCTCCTCAAGTAGGACTTGAACCTACGACCCTGCGGTTAACAGCCGCATGCTCTACCGACTGAGCTATTGAGGAATATATATAATTTATACGGCTTAACGCCGCTTTACTGTTGTGTTTGAGAGTGTTTCTCAAGAGCACAAATAATATTATACTTAGTAACGGCTGCTCGGTCAACATTATAATATTTAATTTTTTGCTGTTTAGATAGATTATTATCTCATTTCATTGATTTGTTCATTGTTGCTTCATGTTGCTAGCTCTTACATGAATTAAATGGTTACTCATATAGTCTATACCAGGTTTAGTTCAAACATTTTTTCCAGTGCAGCCCTAGTGACTGACACCAAAAGAAAAGACTCCGGTGAGAGTCTTTTTTTCTATTGCTGCCTTTTATTTTAATCAAGATAGTCCTTAAGCTTCTTGCTTCTGCTTGGATGCCTAAGCTTACGTAAGGCTTTAGCCTCTATCTGACGGATACGCTCTCTGGTTACATTGAATTCCTTGCCAACCTCCTCAAGAGTTCTGGCACGCCCGTCATCAAGACCAAAACGTAATCTGAGCACCTTCTCTTCACGAGCAGTTAGAGTATCCAGCACATCAATAAGCTGTTCCTTGAGCAAGGTAAACGCCGCTGCTTCTGCTGGTGCAGGAGCATCATCGTCAGGAATGAAATCCCCTAGATGACTGTCCTCTTCCTCACCAATAGGTGTTTCAAGAGAAACAGGCTCCTGGGATATCTTCATGATTTCTCTTACCTTGTCAACTGACATGCCAATTTCCTTGGCTATTTCTTCGGGCTGTGGCTCTCTTCCTAGTTCCTGGAGCAACTGTCTTGAGACTCTGATAAGCTTGTTTATAGTCTCAACCATATGAACAGGTATACGGATAGTTCTGGCCTGGTCAGCAATAGCTCTTGTTATTGCCTGTCTAATCCACCAGGTTGCATAGGTACTGAACTTAAAGCCCCTTCTGTAATCAAACTTTTCCACAGCCTTAATCAAACCAAGGTTACCTTCCTGTATCAAATCAAGGAATTGCATACCCCTACCAACATATCTTTTTGCAATACTTACAACCAATCTAAGGTTTGCTTCGGCAAGTCTCCTCTTTGCTTCGATATCGCCATTTTCCATCCTGTGTGCAAGATCAATTTCTTCATCCGCAGTTAAAAGGGGCACCTTACCTATTTCCTTAAGATACATTCTTACAGGATCATCAATACTAATTCCTTCTGGTATACTGATGTCCAGTTCCTCATCATTGAGCTGAATTTCTTCCATCTCAGCTTCGATATCTCCTATAACATCAATACCCATGTTCTCAAGGGTCTCATATATTTTTTCTATATGCTCAGGCTCCAGCTCTATTTCCTCAAAGGCATCGATTATTTCCTTGTAGGTGAGCATTCCCTTTGACTTTCCCTTGTCTATCAAATCCTTAAGTATTGCTTTTCTTGTTTCCTGATTATGCTTCATAAGTTCCCCTCCCTTCACTGTTTATTACAAACCCTTCTTCATTAAAGTTATATTCGATACAATACTGCTTAATTCCCGATTTAATAACTCAACATCTCCTTCTGTCAAATCAGATCTCTTTTTTAATTCAATAATCTGGTTTTTTCTTTCTTCCAAACCTATGAGGTTTATTCTCTTTAAAATATCAAGAGCAGCTTTTTTGTAATCTTCAAAAACACTCTTTGATTGTACAATATTTGTAAAACTCTCTGCCAACGCAGGTGAAAGTTTATTTAATACCTCTCCGGTCAATATGCCGGACTTGTTCTCAATTCGTTCAATAGCAAAACTGAAGGCTTGTCTGACTTCATCCGACTTAATGGTGTCAATTCTTACAAGCTCTTTTATCTGAAAATAAACATTATTTTCAAGACATATGACAGTCAGCAGCATCAATTGAAGGTTTAATAATCTATCTTCAATGGTCTCATTGGTGCGTTTAGTGCTCATTCCGTTATTGCTAATAATATTGGCACTTCTAATGGGCCTAAGGGTGATTTTGTCCTTACGACGCAGCCTCTTTGCCAACTCTGAATATATTGATTGCTCACTTATCCCCAGTTCCCTGGACAATTTTTTTACGTAAAGCTCTCTTTCTACATTATTGTCAATTTTATCTAATATAACCATTGCATTTTCAATAAACTTGACTTTACCTTCATTTGTTGTGGTATCTATTTTGTTATCCAAGATGTCAAGTTTAAAATCCACAAGGTTCTTAGAACTGCTTACCAGCCTTCTAAACTCGTCAACCCCTCGGGTTTTTATATATTCATCCGGATCCTTCCCTGCCGGTATGGTTAAAACCTTAACATTACAACCGATTTCGCTGAGTAAATCCAAGCTTCTAAGTGCTGCGGTCTGACCGGCATTATCAGAGTCAAATGATAGTACTATTTCTTCCGTATATTTCTTTAGAAGCTTTCCCTGGCTCTCTGTTAATGCTGTACCTAAAGGTGCAACCGCATTTATTATTCCACTTTGATGTAAGGATATTACATCCATATAACCTTCTGCCAATATAATCTGCTTGGCACAGGCACTTTTGGCAAAATTCATAGCATACAGGTGCTTGCCCTTATGATATATCTCAGTCTCAGGAGAGTTCATGTACTTCGGCTGAGATGAATCCATTACCCTGCCCCCAAAGGCTATAACATTCCCTCTTATATCAAATATAGGGAACATGATTCTGCCTCTGAACCTATCATAGATCTTTTTTGATTCTTCCTTACATATAACCAGCCCGCTGCCGAGGATTGCCTTCTCGTCATACCCTTTGCTTACAAGCTCTTTGTAAAGGCTATCAAAACTATCCGGAGCATATCCAAGCCCAAATTTGATTATTGTCTGACGCTCAATTCTTCGATTGAGCAAATATGTTAGCGGTGCCTTGTCCCTTCCATCAACAAGGTTATTGTGAAAGAACCTTGCAGCTTCGACGTTAATCTCTAGAAGCTCCTTCTTCAGTTTGGCCTGTACTTCATCTTTAATGTCGGTATTATTTTCAGGTAACGAAATCTTTGCCCTGTCTGCAAGTAGCCTTAAGGCTTCAGTAAAATCAAGGTTCTCAATTCCCATAATGAAATGTATTACATTACCGCCCTTACCACATCCAAAGCAATTAAATATCTGCTTTACAGGCTCAACCGAAAAGGATGCGGTTTTTTCATTATGAAAAGGACATTTGCCAAAATAGTTCTTTCCTTTTTTTTCAAGCTTAACATATTCGGAGATTACATCAACTATATCATTATTTACTCGAATTTCCTCAATCAGATCCTCAGGAAATAAATATGCCATTATGCACTACATTCCAATCCGGTATTATAAATACAAATATTTTGCCGACTATTCTTAAAAACCATCAACAAAGTAATACCCGTGTCAATTCAGTATTTATTAAAAGTATCCCATAGTAATTGACTTAATATTTGTTCGACATTATTATTAATATTCCTTCTTTTTTGATAAAAAAAAGTATACCCAAAGGAATAGTTAATTATTTCCTTCGAATATACAATATTTTTTTAATGAATTAATGATTCCAGCAGGTGTTTATTTTGGCACGAGAATTCTTATGATATACAATCATATATTACATCCTTAATACTTACAGGAGTTACCGAATTTTGGTACATTATGTTGATTAGTTCAATCATTCTAGCTCTTGATGAAAAAACATCCTCCACTACTGTTGATTCAGCTTCACCCTTATCAGTAGTGGAATTTATCTGAATGCCGTATGAACAGGTGCTATCAGTTTCGCAGGCTACTAAATAATATTCTAGATTAATCTCCTTGCATTGGTATTTTACTGACTCGTTTATTTCCAACTTCTTTGAGTATACCAGTTCCATTACCTTCCCCCCATTATTCTCGTGCAAATTTATAGCGTAATTATAATATATTGTCCAGCATTCTATCTACACAAAAGATTTTAGCTAATTCGACCAGTTTGCATAAATAAATACCAATGTCTGTAATTATGATGTCGAAGTATGCGGTATTATCAATTATTAACATTGAACTTATTTCCCTCAGGTGTTAATATTACTCATGAACAGGACTTTTACGTCTAAATTTAAGCATTCTACACAATACGGCAAATGTAGAGTTAATCTATTTTTATTTAAGTCAATTACGGTCTAAAACTATCGTCTTTAGTCGAGTTTTCCGACCAATTTTGAATTGTGAGTTAACTCTTGTCTTTATGGGAGCTTTGGCCGATATTAATTGACTTTACTATTTTAGTGTTATGTCAGGGGGGGGTATCCATGGAAAGTAATCAAAAGAAGAAAACAGCTACTACAGATATTTTGAAAATACTTAATTCTGCTATTGTTGATATGGCAGATTTACCAAAGAAGATGCTGAAATATGCTACCCCGATTACATTGAGTCTTTTAGCGGTAGCAACTGTTTTATTTGTCCAAAACAAAACCAGTAGTAATTTTAGTAGTGTTTTTGATTTTACCACTACAACTCTTATTACTAACAGCATTTTTGTAATGGCAGAGTTTATTATAGCTTCTTTGGTTATTGATATGATAGTTAAGAAAAAACCAAGACGATAGTGATAAGAATTGGTACACTAAGCTTATTCTTTGCACGCAACACAAGTTTAGGCGCAACATAAAAAAACCTCAAGGGCTTTGCCCCTGAGGTTTTTTATGGTTTATATCTTTTTATGCTTTTGCAACCTTAGCCTTCTTTTTGTTGTCTTTCCACATTACGTACAAAGGACTTGTTATAAATATTGATGAATAACAGCCGGTAGCTATACCTACGATGAGTGGGAAGGCAAATTCCTCAATGGAACCAATCCCATTGACCCTTGCAAAAATGTATACCGTAATTATTGCTATCAGAGAAGTGATTCCAGTATTTATGGACCTGTGAAGAGTCTGCATAATACTGCTGTTTACCATTTCAGGCAATGGAACCTTTCTCAAAAGTCTGCTGTTCTCTCTTATTCTATCATAAATGATAATGGTATCATTCATAGAATAACCTATAACGGTCAGAATTGCAGCAATAAAGGATTCATTAACCGGTATCTGGAATATCAGATATACCGCTATCATTACCAACGCATCATGTAAAACTCCAACTATAGCAAATACACCGGCTGATACACCTGACAATACCCTGAATCTGAAGGCAACATATATAATAATCAATAAAAACGCCAAACCTACAGCTGCTAAACCATTTAGCATTATTTCCTTACCTATAAAGGGCTCAACACTCTGTTCACTTAGTACAGGATCTTCAGCAGTCAATTTAAACTCTTTGATTACAGCTTCTTCTACCCTTGTTAACTCCTCGTTGGTTAGTGTATCATGACTTCCGATGCTTATTTTTATAACATCGTAGGTGGCACTTTTGTCACTAACATCAAAGGCGGAGGATTTTTGAACTGATGCCGGCTTATTAACTGTTTTGGTAACAAAGTCAGCTATTTTTGTCTGCATTTCCTGAGTATTTGTAGCAGAAAAGGTATCCTGGTTTGCTCTTAATTCAATAACTGTTCCGCCTTCAAATTGGATATCCAGCTTAAAGCCCCATTTGAAAAAGGCTAGAACACCGACAAGTATAATTACTGCTGATAGTATAAAAAAGTAATTCTTTTTTGAATACAAATTAACCATTTGCCTTGCCCCCCTTCAGTCTTGCACTCACACCATACAAAACAGGATGTTTTGCAACATCAAGATCGGATACAGCAATAAGCATCATTCTTGTAGCTGTAACCGCAGTTATAAAGCTTAATACAACACCTATCAACAGAGTATATGCAAAACTCTGTATAGGGCCAGTACCAAATTTGAGCAGTACTAAAGCAGAGATAATGGTGGTTACGTTACCGTCGAGAACTGCCGAAAACGCCCTTTTAAATCCAACATCAATTGCAGCTCTAAGAGTTTTTCCACTTCTTAACTCTTCCTTGACTCTTTCAAATATTATTACATTGGCATCAACCGCCATACCGATTGTAAGAATCAATCCGGCAATACCGGGCAAAGTAACAGTTATATGAAGCCAGGATAAAGCCAGAAGTTCCAAAACGGTGTGGAGGAAAAGCGCAATACAAGCAATGAGCCCAGGCAGCCTGTAATAAAATATCATAAACGCACAAATAAGAATAAAAGCAACTATCAAAGCGTCGATACTAACCGCTAATGCATTTGAGCCTAAGGTCGGGCTTATGTTGTTAACCTGCTTGGCTTCAAGCTTAAAGGGCAGAGCACCTGACTTAATAAGTCCTGCGAGTTCCTTTGCTTCAGCCTGCTGTTCATCAACAGGGGTACCGTTAAGTGAAATTCTGGCTTCACCACCGGTAATGGCTGTTTGAACTACAGGAGCACTGATCTGCTTGTTATCCATGAATATTGCTATAGGCTTATTAACAAGTCTTGCAGTAGCTTCAGCAAACTTCTTTGCACCTGCATCCGAAAGCTTAAGGCTTACTTCAAAACCGGCACTGTCATACGAAGGCTCAGCTGAAGCATCAACAATATCCGTACCCTGGAGAATTATTCTACCCTTCTCATCTTCCTTTGTGGGATCGGCAGGAATATATGTTCCATCCTCATTCACCTTTGTTTCATCAACTTCCTGGAAAGTCAATAAGGCCGTCTGTCCAATCTCATCTATGGATTTCTGAGGATCAAAGGCTTCCCCTTTTTTATGCGGTATCTGAACCAGTACGTAACCCTTTGTATAATCAACGGTTACCACCTTATCAAATATATTTTTCGAATCCAATCTTCTTTCTATGGTATATCTTGCTGCATCCAAATCCTTTTCAGATGGTTTTTTTCCGTCATCGGTTACAGCATACAGCTTTGCATCTACTCCACCCTGAATATCAATACCCGGTCTTATATCATTCACTCCTGGTATTTCAATTCCCAGAATAGAACCATAAGCCGCTATCCAGGTTAGTATTCCTGTGATAATCAGTATGGAGAAAAATTTAACCGCGTTATTTCCTCTCATTTGTTGAATTCCCCCTTAATTTTAATAACGAATCCTTAGTATTTATAGACTGTCAGCAGCAAAAGTTTCCACAGGCAGTCTTTGCATGCGGTAAAGATTCATTCACCTTACGCCATTATATAACTAAGAAAAAACCTAGTCAACAAATATGTCTATTTGTTCACCGGAAATTTACATTTAATTACACAACAATTTTAACGTAAAATACAATTTGTTACATAAGTAAAATTTGTAAAACCTTTGAAAATTATAACTAAAAAACATCACTACTTATAATGCTTTAAGAGACTTATATACTCATTGGCATTATTCTTAATGTCTTCAATTTCCTTTTCAGTCAATACCCTTTTTACAACCGCGGGACTACCGGCTATCAGACTTCCGTCAGGGATTTTTGTCCTTGGAGTTACAACACTCCCGGCAGCTACAAGGCAATTACATCCTATTTCCGAGTCGTCAAGTACTATTGCACCCATACCGATCAGTGTGTTATTGCCAATATGGCAGCTGTGTAAAATTGCCCCATGGCCTACTGTAACATGAGAACCGATCTTTACGTCTGCACCCTTTTTGCAATGGAGGATACAGCCTTCCTGAATATTTGAATTTTCGCCGACAACTATGCTGTCAATATCTCCTCTTAAAACTGCATTGTACCATACGGTGGTATTTTCACCCAGAACAACATCGCCGATTACAGTGCTGTTCGGTGCTACAAATGCGGATTCGTGAATCTTTGGTGTAATGTTGTTAAAATCTCTTATCACAATGTTTACCCCTTCTATTCCTGAGTTTTAATCCAAATTGCACATTCAACCCTTTTCTTTTCCAGTTCACAGCCTATTTTGTAAGGAACATTAATATCATTATTAAATTGGTAGGCGTTAGCTGCACAACCGCCACTGCAGTAAAATTTTGCCCAGCATTCAGAACAGTCCTTCTTAGTATAGACGTTTGACTTTTGAAAATCCTTCTGGGAATCTGTGTTGAACTCTCCCAGATGAATATTTCCCATCTTGAATTTCTCGTCTCCTACAAACTGATGGCAGGGATAAAGGTCCCCTTCAGGAGTCACTGCCAAATACTCATGTCCCGAACCGCAGCCACCTAGTCTTTTGATTACACAGGGCCCCTGTTGAAGATCAATCATAAAGTGGAAAAAGTTAAAGCCAGCATCCTCTTTATATCGTTTCACATACTCATAAGCAAGCCTATCATATTCTGAAAACAGTTTGTCCAGATCCTGTTCGCGGATATCATAGCCCGAGTCCCTGGCAGCTACCACAGGTTCAACTGATATCTGTTTAAAGCCCTGATCAGCCAGGTGGAGAACATCTGCAGCAAAATCAAGATTCTCTCTCGTGAAGGTTCCCCTTACATAGTAATTGTCCTGGTTTCGAGCTTCAGCCATGTCCTTGATTTTCGGAAGTATACTGTTGTAGGTTCCGGTACCGTCAGCTCTTGGCCTCATCCTGTCATTGGTTTCACTTCGCCCATCGATGCTTAACACAACATTATGCATATTTTTATTAATGAAATCCTTATTGTCCTCATTTAATAATATCGCATTTGTTGTAATTGTAAATCTAAAATT
>JAEZIV010000418.1 GCA_023436515.1 Bacillota bacterium | reverse complement strand
CACAACTTTGCTGTAATCGTACTCCTCTGTCTCGGTCTTGCTTCCCTTTGTTACCGTGAGCTTTATTCTCGTAGTTTCCGAGGCAAGCTGCAGAGAATCCCTGTCCCCTGTCAGAAGAACAGCCTCTATTCCCTTTTCTTCTGCACATAAGGAAATAGACCCCAGTATATCATCGGCTTCGAAGCCCGGGGTCTCAATTCTTTTTATATTCATAGCATCAAGTACTTGCTTTATAATAGGTACCTGAACCGCCAATTCTTCCGGCATTCCCTTTCTTTGGGCTTTATACTTGACATACTCCAAATGCCTGAAGGTAGGCTGCTTCATGTCAAAAGCCACACATAAGTACCTGGGATTTTCCTCGGCAAGATATTTGGATAGAATGTTTATAAAACCAAAAACAGCATTTGTATGCAAACCCTCCGAGGTGGTCAGCATGGCAGTTCTGCTTAAACCGTAAAAAGCTCGGTTTAAAATGCTGTTTCCATCAATTATCATTATTTTTTCCGTGTTCATAACGCCCTCCAGCCTCATTTATTTACGAAAAAAATCCTGACTGTTATCATATCATTACTTGTTATGAGTTCACTCAATTTTTTATCTATAAGAGATTTTTCCGCTTCATATGCAGAGATATCTTCCCCTGCTTGTAAGGCTTCATTCATTTTATTTTGATTTTGAGTTTTTTGATTTTCCAAACTAATATATTCTTCTGTGATTTCCTTTTTTATTATATCAGTTTTTGTATCTAATTCCAGACTATATTTTAGTAATGCCTGACTCTTCAAAGAACTAAAAACACTAATTGGCATCACGTAGTCAATATATGCTGAAATCCCCTGCATGTTTTCGGCAAACTCATTTATCAAGCCTGATTTTAGCTCTATTGCACCATTTTCCGTCATTAAAGCTTGAATTTTTTTCAAGCCTTCATCCGGTGATATTACAAACAGGTTCATTTCTACGTAGTTTGTGTAGTATCTGGCACTGATTTCCTTTTCATCCTCCACCATGGTCATAAATATATTTTGAGACTCCTCGGTTTCACCCTCTGAGCCAGCAGAAGTTTTTTCCTTTTTCGCTTCACCTGCTTGTTGATTATTTTCAGTCCCGACAGGGCTTTTAGCCTTTTGAGTTTGCTCTTTCTGCTGTTCTACACTAATACTAAATGTAATGGTACTTTTACTGGCCTTTACATCAACCACAGCTTCATTATCAACAGGATTACTTTTTGCTTCCTCACTTGGCTGGGCTTCCTTTGAACTGCCGCCAAGAGCTTTATTTGCTTCCTTTGGTAATTCACCATAGCCATTTTCAGCTGTTGAAGCATCTTGGGAAAATGCATTCTGAGATGAAGCAGCATCACTATGACCGGTCGTCTTATCCCACCTGATTCCTATGCTGGGAAGCAGATTGTACGCCAAAATTGAAATAATAACAACAGCAGCAGAGGATATTGCAGCCATAGCCTTCTTATTGAAAACTAGAATCTTTTTCTTATTGTTCTCTTTTTTGCTTACTTCTATTAATCTTGAGTGGAGAGATTCTGAAAAATTTGCAGGCAGAGCAAAGGATTCATCTTCCTTGCACAGCTGGGCAATCAAGGTCTCTTCTTTGAGTTTCTGAGAGCATTTCGGACAGTTCTCCAAATGTTCCAAAAATTGATCTTTAAGGTTGTTATCCATTTGATCATCTATATATAATGAGATGTATAATTCACTTTCTTCACAGAAATTCATGCTATCCCTCCTTTCAATACTATTTGACGTAATCGGTAAATAAATGTTCCTTTTCAGAGCAAAGCAGTTCACGTAATTCCGATCTCGCTCTGCTTATTCTTGATTTTACCGTACCTACAGGAGTCTCCAGCGTTTCAGATATCTGCTCATATGAGAGCCCCATAAAATCCCTCAGAACTATAATTACTCTGTTCTTTTCATTCATTTGTGACATAGCTTTTTTTATCGCTGTTTTTTGTGCGTTTACCTCTGCAACTTTATCAGGCCCGGGTAAGTTCGAATATAGCCTGTCCTTAATGGTAATATCCTCAAAGGCTTCTTGCTCAATTGAAATGGTACTCTTATTTTTGTTTTTTCTTATAAAATCAAGACAGGTATTAGTAGCGATACGGTAAATCCAGGTGGAAAAAGAAGAATTCCCCTTAAATTCCTTTATGTATTTGAATGCTTTTATAAAAGTCTCCTGCGCCTGCTCGCTGGCATCATCGGGATTGTTAAGCATTCTTGCGCAAACGTTGTAAACTTTGGCATAGTAACTGCCGGTTAGTTCCTCAAATGCCTGCACATCTCCCTGCCGCGCTTTGGTCAGTAATCTATTTTCCATATCAAATCTCATTTTGCTCCTGCTTTCCGCTTGATAGGTCCAATATTTTTAGCTTTTGCTATAAGTTACATTATAGCATAGCCTCATATACGGGTAAACCAGATGGAGAGAAGATTAAATACTTTTTGTGAACTATTAACATTATTTTCTGCAAAAAATGATATTTTTTAAGACTTTCTATGAAGGGTATTTTATAGCTAAACTAGAATTATATAATAAGAAAAAAATAACGAAAACTAAACAAAAAAGGAGTTTTTATGATTAGTACAATTCTTGTTACCGACGATAACGTCTTGGATAATGCAATTCTTAGAAATTATCTCTACAAGGAACGAGTAAACATCATTTCAGCTCTAAATGGTAAAGAAGCTTTGGATATGGTTGAGAGTAGAAACGTAGATATTATTATCCTGGATTTGGTCATGCCTGTCATGAACGGTTACGAGTTTCTAGAAGAATTCTCAAAAACACCATTCTACAGAGAAATCCCCATAATCGTTGCATCAGGAATTGACAACCGTGAACTGGAGAAGGTATATGGATATGACATATATGATTATGTGATAAAGCCCCTTACACAAACCAACAAATTCATTCTAATCAATAAAGTTAGAAAGGCTCTTCAGTTCCGTAAAATGCTTGTGGAGCTTAAAAAGCGGAATGTTAATATAAACGACCTAAAGTAACGCAACCACCCGGATAGCTTATAGTAACTTTACCTTCTCTGGCTAAAAGAGGTCCCATTAGAATTATTGATGATCTCATTTCATGAGCCAGGCTTTCAGGTACTATGGTAGAGGATATTGTTGACGAATCAATAATGGCAACATTATCTTCTACTTTTACTTTACAGCCGATGGTTTTAAGTATATCGAGTATTACTTCAACATCACTGAACATTGGGCAATTCCTAATGATATTTTCTCCCCTGTTCAGTATTGTAGCCGCCAAAATCGGTAATACCGAATTTTTAGCACCTTCGATCCCTATTTCACCCTTAAGTTTTTTACCTCCCTTTACTACTATTTTGTTCATAAAATAAAACACCTCCGTTATGCTGGGACATGCTTGCTGATACTAATTGCACAACTTCCCCTCCTTAATTTTTTTAACCTGCATACAAACTATTATCTATATGGAAATGTCAATTCACGGGTTTTCCTGAAAACAAATAAATAAAAAATGCAGTTATCTGTTTTCTATGCCCCTGCACTATTATTTTATGCTTTTAGTTATAAAGTGTTACTAAGCCCTTCTGATATAAACACCGGGCAGCTATTTGATTAAATACTGCCCGGCAAAGGATAAGGTATTGTTTAGCAAACTGTCAATATCATCTGTATGTATTCGTCCCGAAGGACGAAGGCTTTTACCGAAATATGCAAAAATTAAATATTATGACATTTGTGATTGAATATTGCTTATCTTTTGCTGTGCTGTAGATATCTCCTGATGATTGGCATTCTGAACCTGATACCAACCTTTTTGGGTCATAACATCAAATACCTGTTTCTGTGCATCAAAGGTTTTTGTTAAAATGCTTTTTGCATCATTCCTCAGCATTGGGCTTGCACTCTCCAGTATAAGATTTGTGAGGGATGAAGCTGCCAGCTTGTGCTCCCCAAGAATAGACGTCATAATTTCCTTATCAGTCAAATTAGCCATGTTGCCCTCCTTTTATTGAGCTGCTGTATTAATATGTTTCATCAGTAATTGAAGATTGCTTTTCTCATCACTTGCTAGCTTATTACACAGGTTTTTTACCTGGCTATCCGAGGCAAGCTGTGCACAGCCCTGAAGATACTTAATATTACTTTCACACATGCTGATGTTATCCTGTACCAGCATTAATTCTTTACTTGTTAGTGGCATTAATATTCCTCCTTTAAACTTGTATTCATCAAAAATTATTTTTTTGAATTCCATTATATTTTCTACAAAAAATTTTTTCGTATTCCTCATATTTTAAAGATCATTATGAAAATCTATTATTTGTAATTTGATTATTTTTGTGGTAATCTGAAAAATCATAACGAAAATTTTTTGGTTAGGTGGATAATGAACAGGAGTTTTTTTAGGAAAGCAATTCATAGGTTGATAAGTATACCCCCAACAAAGTTGATGGTTTTAAGCTTCGCTGTATTAATAATGATTGGTACATTTCTTCTGATAATGCCTTTTTCTTCAAAAAGTGGAGAATGGACCCCCTTTATTAATGCATTTTTAACAGCTACTTCAGCCTCTTGTATAACAGGCCTGACAGTTTATGACACCTTTACACACTGGTCAATAATAGGACAATTGATTATTCTTGCTCTTGTTCAGGTTGGCGCCTTGGGTATTGTAACTCTGGCAACCTTCTTTTCACTTATACTAAGAAAAAAAATAGGTTTGAAGGGCATGCTGCTTGCTCAGGAATCAATTAATTATTTCAGCTTTTCAGAGGTACTGAGACTGATAAGGAAGGTGGTTACTGCCACCTTAATAATTGAGCTGTTGGGTGCTGTGATTCTATCTTTAAGTTTTGTCCCAAGGTACGGCGCAATAGGACTTTACCTGAGTATTTTTTACTCTATCTCTGCATTTAGCAATGCGGGCTTTGATCTGACAAGTGCTGTTGTAAATGGAGAATATTTAAGCCTTACCCCATTCAATAACGACCCCATTATCATCTACACAATCTCTGGGTTAATAATAGCAGGAGGATTGGGCTTTTCGGTTTGGAGAGATATATGGCATTTCAAAAAGAATAAACAGCTTATTTTTCATACAAAGCTTGTGCTGGCTATCACTGGGGTCCTAATTATTTCAGGCACTGTATTTATTTTTGCAACAGAATATTCAAATACTAAAACTCTTGGACCAATGAGCCTTTTTGAAAAACTAAACGCAGCCTTCTTTCAATCAGCAGCAGCCAGATCAGCTGGTTTTAATTCAATCAATCTGACAGAAATGAATGAAATCTCAAAGGTCTTTATGATTTTCCTTATGTTTATTGGAGCAGCTCCGGGTTCAACCGGCGGCGGTATCAAGGTTACTACTTTTGGAGTTCTTATAATGGCGGTATTTTCCCAAGTCAAGGATTCTGGCGATATTGTTCTTTTCAAGAGAAAGATTCATCAGTTTACAGTAAATAAGGCTTTGTCAATAGCCGGCTTAAGTGGAATAATTGTAATGGTAATTACAACCGCTATTGTATTACTGCCATCAAATCTGAATGTTCTGGATGCTTTATATGAGACAACCTCCGCCTTCGGAACAGTTGGGCTGACACTGGGTGTTACACCCTCACTTGATACTGTTAGTAAAATACTAATAATACTAACCATGTTCCTTGGAAGAGTGGGACCTTTGTCCTTCGCAGTAGCTCTTACTCTGAAATCCTCAAAAAGAAACGCCGATGTGGTTTACCCCGAGGCTAAGATACTTGTTGGTTAACAATGTGACCGCTGGGGCCACCATCTAAAAAACGGGTTTGCCGCAATTGCAGCAAACCCGTTTTTATTGGAATATTTATTTATCAAGCATAGTGTGCCTTTAGATTATTTTGACTTTCACAAAGCTCTTTTTGCCCTTTTGAAGCATGATTTCACCGTCAACAATATCCGAAGCTCCAACTGTATAATCAAAGCTTGTGATCTTATTGTCGTTCAACACGACGCCACCCTGTTGTACTGCTCTTCTGGCTTCGCTTTTTGAAGGAGTCAGCTCAGCAAGTACTAATAAATCTGTTATTTTAATCCCTACTTCAAATTCGTCAGACTTAACCTCAATAAATGGAATATTTTCTGAGCTACCCTTTCCTCCGAAGATGGCCTCTGCCGCTTCTTTTGCCTTTAGGGCCTGTTCTTGCCCGTGAACTATTTTTGTAACCTCAAAAGCGAGTATTGCCTTTGCCTGATTTATTCCTGCATCTGTAAGAGCTCCGAGCTTCCTAACCTCGTCCATCGGCAGAAAGGTAAGGAGTGCAAGGCATTTTTCCACATCATTATCACTGATATTTCTCCAGTATTGGTAGAATTCATAGGGTGTAGTTTTCTCAGGATCAAGCCAAACCGCACCGCTTTCGGTTTTACCCATTTTCTTTCCTTCACTGGTTGTAAGAAGGGTAAAGGTCATACCATATACATTCTTACCGTCAGATTTTCTGACAAGCTCCAAGCCACCTAGAATATTTGACCACTGGTCATCTCCACCCAATTCCATCTGACAGTCATACTTTCTGTTCAATACCAGAAAATCATAGCTCTGCATAAGCATGTAATTAAACTCTAGGAAGGTCAAACCTTTCTCCATTCTGCTTTTAAAGCACTCTGCCGAGAGCATTCTATTAACTGAAAAATGAACTCCAACATTTCTCAGAAAATCTACATAGTTTAAATCCAGCAGCCAGTCGCCGTTATCAACCATGATAGCTCTGTCGTCGGTAAAATCAATAAACTTTGATATCTGGGACTTGAAGCGTTCAACATTGTGCTGAACAATCTCCCTGGTCATCATCTTTCTCATGTCATTTTTACCGCTGGGATCCCCAACAAGAGCGGTTCCGCCGCCAATTAACACAATTGGTCTGTGTCCTGCCTTCTGCATATGAGCCATTACCATTAGTTGAAGAAAATGCCCAACATGAAGGCTATCTGCTGTAGGATCAAAACCTATATAGAAGGTGACACTTTTTTCTGCTAAAAGCTTCTTAACTTCGTCTTCATGGGTTACTTGAGCAATAAACCCTCTTTCCTGTAATAAATCAAAAACATTACTCATAAAAGAACTCTCCTTTGAACAATTTGTTAATAATACTTTTGTCTGTAATAGAAAAAGCTCTCAATCCCGTATAAGGACGAAGAGCTCGTGGTACCACCTTAATTCACATCTTAAAACACACTTCACATTTTATGTTCTGAAATCAGTTTTATAGATGTCTTGAAGCTATAACGGGCTTACCCGGCTTTAGCGGCTCATAAAACGTAATTCACTCATCCATGTATGGTCAATCTTTTCACCAGTCAGATTGCTCTCTATACCAACATGAACAGCTACTTAGAAACAGCTCTGCCATTCCTGAATTAATCTCAGCCTTTTGATTATTATTAGTTATTCTACCACATTGATAGATTTTTTCAACCTATAATTATTATTTGCCTAAAAAGAACTCCATCAATACCTTTTGGTCCTTCGCTCCAGAAGCAGCAATAATGTAATCACCCTCCATAAGAATAGTGTCACCCTTTGGTATTATAACCGAGTCTCCCCGTATTACCGAGGTAAGGATAATATCCTTGGGTATATCTAAATCCTTAATACTCATATTTACTGCCTGCGAATCAGGTGGTATAAGTAGCTCACTAAGAGTTACCTTCCCCTCCTTCAGCTTAACCAAGGTTCTTACCCCGCAGTAGTCAACCTCCTGTTCAATAAGATCAGCAATAATAGAGGTGCTGCTCACTGCCATATCAACTCCAAGCTTTTCAAAAACAGATATGTTCTTAGGATTATTGACTCTGGCTATGGTCCTGCTAACTCCAAATTTTCGTTTAGCTAACTGGCATGCAATTAGATTTTCCTCGTCTCTTCCGGTAACTGCTATGAAAACCTCTGCTTTACTTACATTAGATTCTGTCAGGTGATCTATATTTGTCCCATCACCATTTAATACCATAATATTAAGCTGATTAGCAATCTTTTCACATAAATCCTTTTGAGGTTCAATAACTGTAATCTTATGCTTATAGGGCAGAAGCGTTTTAACCAGATAGAAGCCCAGTTTTCCTCCGCCCGCTATTACTATATTCATGCCATGCCTCCCTAAATTGTGATAAAAGAATGGTTTGTATCAAAATGTGAAGAGAACATCATCCCTTATGAGAATACTGTTGGGTTATATTTTTTTAGCTGTATCAGCAATAACCAGAACATCGTCTTTCATCAGTTTCTTTATATCCTTTAAAAATATGAATTTACCGCTTCTGTTTATGCCAAAAATCATTCCTTCTTTAAGCTTAATCTGACTGACTCTTTTACCTATCCAAGCTTCCTGTATCTTTTTGCTTCTGAAAATAACAGAGGTATTACCAATGGTATGGGTGCTAACATCATCTTCAGAGTCTATGAGCGCTCGAATAACATTAACAGTTATATCTGTAGGACAAAAGGTTTCAAGTCCGAATTCGTGAAATACGTGCTCTCTGGCAGGGTTATATATTCTTGCTATAACCTTTTGAACCTTGAATATTTCCTTAGCCACCTGACTAACCATAATATTCACATTGTCATCTTCGGTTACTGCGACAAGAGCATCTGCAGTTTCAATACCAGCTGTTTTCAGGACATCCTGATCAATAGGTACACCTGTAACGGTTATACCTGTAAAATCAGGTGATAAATTCTTAAATGCCTTACTGTCACTTGCTACGATAACTATTTCGTGACCCTCCTGAGAAAGCACCTGAGCAAATTTTGCCCCAACCTTGCCACACCCAATTATAACAACCTGCATTGAATCCTCCGACACCAGAAATAGGTAAAAATAATGAGCATTATATAGCTCTAAGCCAAATACAATGCCCCACAGTAAAGAATACCAGAATATTATACCACTATTTTACTAATTACATAAAATCTCAAAATACAGCAATTACTCTTTAAAAGCATATACTCTGCTTAAAATACTCGTCTATTTATATGAAAATCATTTATTATCTCTAAATAGCTTCTATTTTTACTTTTTGGGCTTGACTTATTTTCTTTATTCGAGAAGTCTTCAAGGTATTATTTTCTCATTTCAACAAATAATATATCGAGAATTGAAGCCAAAATTACAAAAGAAAGAGGTAAAAGTTATTGTTAGTTGTATTTTTGCGAACCCTCATATTATACATCGTTGTAATCATAGCAATGAGGATCATGGGTAAAAGACAGATCGGGCAGCTCCAACCCTTTGAATTGGCAGTAGCAATTATGATTTCAGAGCTTGCCTCTGTGCCCATGCAAAATACCGGTATTCCCTTAGTTAACGGTATCATCCCAATTCTTACAATGCTTGCAGCTCAGATACTGATATCCTTTATTTCACTTAAGAGTTCTAAGGCACGTGACATTATTTGCGGAATACCAAGTATTCTTATCTCCTCAGGAAGAATCAACGAGGAGGTTTTTCGAAACGAGCTGTACACATTAACTGATTTACTGGAACAGTTAAGAAATAAGGACATATATGATATAGCAGACGTTGAGTATGCAATTCTTGAAACAAATGGCCAGTTAAGTGTAATACCCAAAGCCTCCAAGAGAAACGTAACTCCAGAGGATTTAAATATTTCAGTTAAGTACGAGGCTCCGGCAGTTGATTTGATTATTGATGGAGAACTGCTTAAGGATAACCTGAAGAAGGTTGATCTGTCCAAGGAGGAGCTGGAGCTTGAGCTTAATCAGGTTGGAATTAGCAGGGTTGAGGATGTATTCTTTGCTAGTATAGACTCTGACAGAATATTATTCTGTCAGGCCAAGGAAAAAAATAATTGACATGAGGTGCAAACGTAGTGAATACCAATACAAAGACAATTATAATTGTTGTTATATTACTTATCATAATAGTTTTCTCAGGTTCACTGACACTTTTTTATCTCAATAAATCGGCTGAGAAGCTCCAGTCAGCGGTAGTATCAGCCAGTGACTCGGTATCAAAAAAGCAATGGGACACAGCCGGTGAAGTACTAAGAGACTTTGAAAAAAAATGGGACAAAACCAAGTACTTCTGGGCTATGCTTGTAGACCATTTTGAAATTGACAATATCGATGATGCCTTTAATAAATCCAAAAAGTTTGTAGAAACACAAGATGAGTCCTCTGCGCTGGCAGAGCTTGAAGCTCTCAGGCATTACATTCTGCATATACCGAGAAAAGAAGGCTTTACAATGGAGAATGTTCTTTAGTGAAAGCCTCTCTCTATGAGAAACAATATAAAAAACAAGTAAAATACTCCCCCTGAAACCAACGGGATGGGATTCAATTGTTTTTTAACCTTTATCCAAATATATGTAACAAGTGCTGATCCCAGAGCAAGTAGTGCACTAACAATTGTAATAGAATCAAGCTTCCAGTTGGTTGCAAGTATCCCTATGGACACCGGGATACAGCTTTGAAACACCATTGCTCCGGTTATGTTCCCCAGTGACAGAGTATCCTTGCTTTTACTTATCCAGATAACACTGTTAAACTTTTCAGGAAGCTCGGTAGCAATGGGAGTGATAATAATAGACAGGACAAGTGTGGAAATACCCAGACCCTTTGAAACCACCTCAATATTGGATACAAACAACTCTGCACCTGCAATTATTACTATAAGTGCAACAACAACCTGAATAACAACAACAGCTAGATTTGCTCTTGAGTTAAACACTTTGGATAAGGTCAGCTCCTCCACCTCTGAATCATGGGCATGATCATTGTTAACTGTCTTTAGGACGTAATATATGTAGCAGGCTACCAATATAATCGCCGTGATATTCTTAAATCTCCCCAAGTCTATAATTGATACCAGGATCATCCCCAAATACACAGCTATAAAGAAGGAAATATCCCTACTGAGTATATCAAGGTTAACATTCAGAACGTATCCTGTCTTTCTTCGGTTAGCAAATATCATAACACTTATCCCGGTTATAAAAAAGGCAAGTGTGGAAAGCATAAACGGGGCCCCAACAATTGCTCCAATGCCTATTTCAACTGATTCAGAATGTCCTTTTGTAAACAGCAGTGCTATTATTGGTATAAGTGTCTCGGGCAAGCAAGTTCCAACCGCTGAAAAAATACTGCCTACAACTCCATCTCCAAGCTTAAGAAGCTTACCCAGCCATTCTATCCCATTTGTAAACAATTCACAGCCTATGAGAATTATTCCCAGGCTCAACACGAGTATTATAATATTCTGTAGCATTTTACATCCCTTTTCCTCATAATCTTCAACCTTAGTTCAGCACAAATACAGCCTCGATATATCCAATTATAATGGCATACAGCTTAGTCGGTGTGCTTGTATAATAATATGAGGCAGGAAGTATAAATGATTACAAAAATATTTAAGTATATTACTCATTTAACGAAAAAAACTGCCTTATAAGCAGTTTTTGGTGGTCGTTACTAGGCTCGAACTAGTGACCCCTACCATGTCAAGGTA
>JAEZIV010000291.1 GCA_023436515.1 Bacillota bacterium | reverse complement strand
CAAGCACTTCATTATAATCCATGTCTTTAATTGCGTTGAAAACTGTCATTATGGGGCCGGGACACTGAAGGCCACAGGCATCAAGCCTGAGCTTTACAGGGGCTTCTGAGATTGGGTTATGACTAGCCCCTGAGGCATTTACCCCTGCAACCTCGCTATTTGCTTGCTCCTTTATTTTAGTCTCAGAGGAGGCAAGGTCATCGTATTTAAAAACATTTTTATGTGATTGTTCAATAGTAGCCATATGATATGTTTTATAACCTCCGCTAAGAATCTTTACGTTACTGTAGCCTTTTTGAGTTAATATCCTGGCAGCAAGGTAACCTCTAAGTCCTACCTGACAGAAGATATAAATTCCTTTGTCTCTTGGGAGCTCATCCAGCCTATCCCTCAATCTGTCCAGAGGTATGTTTATTGAGCCGGGAATTGAACCCAGCGCAGCTTCCCCAGGCTCACGAACGTCAAGGATAATATGCTGTTTGGGGTCAAGGTTGTTTACTTCATCCCAGTGGAATACGGAAGAGTCTCCTTTGAGGATATTATTAGCCGTATAACCAGCTATATTAACAGGGTCCTTAGCAGAGGAGTAGGGAGGCGCATAGGATAGCTCCAGCGCTTCAAGCTGACCTACCGTCATTCCTGCACGCAGTGCGGTGGCGAGGACGTCCATTCGCTTGTCAACCCCATCATAACCTACAATCTGAGCTCCTAACAGCTTTCCGTCGTCTTTACGGTATAGCAGCTTTATTGACATAGGAATAGCTCCAGGATAATAGCCGGCATGAGAGGCAGTATGAGTGATGGACTTTTCATACTCTACCTGATTTCGCTTCAGTATTCGCTCATTATTACCTGTGAGGGCAATAGTAAGATCAAAAACCTTAACAATGGAGGTTCCCTGAGTGCCATTATATTTCTCCATATGGCCGCATATATTATTGGCGGCTATTCTGCCCTGTTTGTTTGCCGGGCCGGCAAGAGGGATAAGGGCAGGGCCTCCACTAACGTAATCCTTGACTTCTATGGCATCTCCCACAGCGTAAATGTCAGGATTGGATGTTCGGAGGTATTCATCAACGAAGATTCCTCCGGTACTGCCCAATTTTAAGCCGGCCTCCGAGGCAAGTTTTGTCTCGGGACGAACGCCAATGCCCATAATAACCATATCAGCCTTAAGAGAGCTTCCCCTTGATAGCTTGACGGAAATAGAGTTACCTGTTTCCTCAAAGGCCTCAACCCCATCCTTGAGATAAAGCTCGACACCTTTAGTTTTTAGGTGCTGATGGACAATTGCTGCCATTTCAAAGTCCAGCGGGCCTATAACATGATCGGACAATTCTACAACTGTAGTGTCAATGCCTTTCATTTGAAGGTTTTCGGCAACCTCCAGTCCGATAAAGCCGGCTCCTACAATTATTGCCCTTTTAGGTTTGGAATGATCCACATAGTCCTTAATTCTATAGGTATCAGGTATGTTCCTGAGAGTAAAAATTTTGGAGGAATCAATTCCCGGCAATTTTGGCCTTATTGGCTCTGCACCGGGAGAAAGAATCAATTTATCATAGGTCTCGGTATATACTCTGTTTACATGAGCATCCTTAACCTCGATAGTTTTATTTTCAGGATTAATTTTAGTTACTTCTGAGAGTACTCGTACATCAATATTGAAGCGCTCCTTCATTTTTTCAGGAGTCTGAACCAAAAGCTTCTCTTTCTCTTTTATAACTTCACCTATATAATAGGGCAGTCCGCAATTGGCAAAGGATATATGCTCACCCTTTTCAAAGAGTACAATTTCCGCGCTTTCATCCAATCTTCTCAGTCTCGCCGCAGCACTTGCTCCGCCTGCTACTCCACCGATAATTACTACTTTTAGACTCATAACCAAGACCTCCCATTATACTGATTTATATATCATTATATTATGATTTTACGATATATATTGTTGCATGTCAATCCCTTTGAATAAAACCACAAATAGGATAAATACTAATTAAAATTGAACAAACAAAAGGAGAATAATATGCCAAAGGATAAAAAAAGTAAAAAAACAATGGATAAGAAAAAGGACGGAGCATTTCCCTCTAAAAACATAAAGCATGATCCACAGGCTGAAAGTGCAAGGGCGAAATTTGGTAAAGAAACATCGGCTGAGGAATAAAAAGGTTTTACTATAATGGGTTAATTTGATAAACTTTAAATATGATTTAGCAAATTAACCCATATTTTTAAACATAAGGCTGTAAGGGGTATTTATGACTGAGAAACCTTCCATAAACAAGAGTGATATCAATACTATAAGCAAGAGTAATATTAATACTAGAGTAAAGAGGGTAATTAATTTCAGGTGGACCTTCTTTTTGTGCGGATTAGCAGTGCTAACTGTTGCTATTTTTGCAGCAGTAATGCTTGTGAAAAATCCCTCGGCAAGCCCGGAGGTAGTATCGAAGGGTAACTCCTTATCGGAGCCCTTTTTGTTGGCAACCGCTGACTATAGCAGTGGTAGTAAGCAAGCTAGCTTGAAGCTGCTGATGACAAGGGGGAAACATATAACTGATGGAGAGGCCGGTCCTTATGGCACTGATTATTATGAGGGCAATCTGGTTGGGGAGGTTTATGATTCAAATAATAAACTACTATACTCCAATGATTTGTCTCAGTTCTATTCCGAGGCACTTATATTCAGGGACTCCTTCACGCTTGTAACAGATGACTACAACAATGACGGGCAGCCGGATTTTACTATAGGACAGTATGTGTCTGGTAACTTTAATACATATAACATATTTTCGGTTGAGGCCGATGGCGAAATTGTAAGGCTACCTGTTGAAAATCAACCCGACGGGATTTTGTGCAGTAGGTTTGAGGGCTATTACTCAACTGGCTTTAAAAAAGTCGAGGGTAACGGAATTAAGTTCTCGGTTTATGATATGGAGAAGGGTAAATATCTGGAAAAGAGCTATAAATGGGAGGACGGACAGTTTATTGATGCTTTAGACGACACAGCAGTTGGTGGATTAAACATTGATAAGGTCGGCCTTATTAGTAACGAAATAATAACAACAAAAAGCGGCAGCAGCATAAATAGTGGGGAATTAATAATCAGGCTGGACAGATCTGATGAAACAGTAAAATGGGTATTTGACGAAAATCCCCAAAATATCAGAGTTGGGTCTGTTTATGAAGGAAGCTATACAGGGTTTGGGAAAAGTGAACTACTTGTTTTGTTTAAATTCCTTGATATGCCTCACGCGGCAGGGCTGGATTTCTCAGTAGCGGCAATTTACGATAGGCAGAAGCTGAAGCTTATAACACAGAAGTCCTTTATAGCCGATGAAGCCCAGTTTAAGCTTTTATGGGATGAAAAGGAAAGGGCGTATCTATTATATTCCGGCACAACTACCTATCAGGGCTACAGTACCTGCAACCTGCAATTGCTGAGCCTTTCGGAAAACTTGTTTGATAAACTACCCCAAAATAGTGTTTACACAAATGGCAGTTATAAGTTCGATGTGCTGGAAAATGGACTAATAGTCGTAAAGGAGCCCATATTTACTGATGGCTTCGTCACTGACTGGAAGAAAAAACACTATTTACAATGGAATAATAAGAAGGCTGAATTTGAGGATTTTATTCCTGAAAAGTATACAAACGCTTCAGGTGAGCAATATATGGCTGCAGATTCAATTTCCCCTGATGGCAGGTATGCCGCAGTTTCACATGAGTGGGGTTATGACAGTAACTCTTATATACTCATATATGATATTAAAAAGAACAGCCTTAGTAATAGGTATGACCTGCTGGGACAGGAGTTTGGATACAAGTGGTCTCCTGACAGCAAAAAGCTTTGTATCACACGTTTGGCAAGGATTTGGATTGATACCTCCATAGTGGATGTTGAGAAAAAGACGCTGGTGAGTATGCTGGACAATGAAATGGCAGGCTATGACAGGTTTACCAAGCTGGGAATGAGTTTTTCTTATAAGTTGAACGAAAATCGGCCCGATCCGTATTTTCAGCCCTGTGAATGGTCACCTGACAGTAAAAGAATATTAATGCACTACCAGTGGACAGACAGCAATTTTAACAGGCAAAGCGGAAACTTTATATATAGCCTTGAAAACAAGGCGGTTTCAGGAATAACTCAGAGCCCTCCCGAACCTGATGGAGGAAACCTGGAGCCGTTAAAGCCCAAGGGCTTCAAGTGGTGACCGAAAAGGTTTAGCGGAGTTTGGACTGCATGCTATAAAAAAATACCGAGATTTAAGCTTAAGCAAAGGGAAAGCATATGAGCAAAATAAAAACCATTGCCACGGTAACACACTTCCCTTGTCTGCTTGACAGGGTGAGGTCCCAAAAGCAATGGTTTTGGTTTCTAAAGCTCATTAAAACATTTTAAGCAGGCCTGCAGCGATTACTACTACCGCAAATATCATTCTATAATAGGCGAAGCCTCTCATTGGTTTTTTCTTCAGATAAGCTATAAACTTACTGATAACTGCCACCGCAACAATAAAGGATACTATGAAGCCAACTATCAGGGCTGCAATCTCTGTTCCGGTTAAGTCTCCGAAGCCCCCAAGCTTGTAAATCTTTAGAAAACTCATTCCAACCATGACAGGGATTGCAAGGAAGAAGGAGAACTCGGCAGCTACCACAGTTGAAAGACCTGAGACCCAACCTCCTATTATAGTAGATGCTGAACGTGACATGCCGGGTATTATAGCCAAGCATTGAAATGCTCCGATAATCAGTGCCTGCTTTGGTGTAACGCTGAGTTTCTGCTTACTAAGGTTGTTATTTCTGAATCTGTTTTCCGCATAGATCATCCAAATGGCACCTAGAAATAGGACGGCAGCTATTACATATGGCCCCGACAGGTATTGATCAGCAAGATCATCGAAAAGTATGCCCAAAACAGCTCCTGGAACGCAAGCTAAGGCAATCATCAGCCAAAACTTAAAACCGGATTTCTCATATCCAACCTTTTGCGGGAAAAAATTTATTAACGTATCCTTAATCTTTTTCCAGTATAAAATTATAACAGCCAGTATTGCCCCAAGCTGTATAACGTATGTATACATGCTCACATAATTTGCGTTAGTGCTTTCAAAGTGTATTAAATTTTGAAAAATCCTTAAGTGACCTGTGGAGGATACGGGTAAAAACTCGGTAACACCCTCAACAATACCTAATAAGATTGATTTAAGTATAAATAGTAAAAAGTCCATTATTGCCTCCGTCGGCCTATGTCAGGCCTATTAATAAAATCTCTACCTAAATAGAGTACAAACATCCCCTTGCAAAGTCAAGTGTTAAGCTATAATTAGTATACAGCCCATATTTGCAAGATATATCAGAAAAATGAAATATTTCTTAACCCTTCTCCATATGTTTACGGCTCAATATATAGTTTGTCTGACGGCTTTTTGGGTACAAATTATTGTAGACATGAAACCTGACTAACTGTACAATATTTTTTAGATTGAATATTGGCAGCTCAATAGCTTTAATAAATAGTACAGAGCTGCAATAAAACAGGAGGGTTATAGTGAGACTCAGAAGGAAACCATGGGCAAGACCGGAATTGGCACAATGTCCTTTTTATATTGCCAACCCGCCCGAAATGAAGGGCAAATGGCAGGAACTATTCGCAAACAACAACCCAATGCATCTTGAGTTAGGCTGCGGAAAGGGTGGGTTTATTTCCAAAGTAGCTGCAGCCAATCAACAAATAAACTATATTGCCGTAGATATCAAGAGCGAGGTTCTGGGCCTTGCTAAACGGAAGATTGAAGCCGAGTATGCCATGTCAGGTATTGAGGAAATAAAAAACATTAAGCTTATGTCACAAAATATTGAGCAAATTGACAATATGCTGGCTCCGCCTGACTTCATAGAGAAGATATATATTAATTTTTGCAATCCATGGCCCAAGTCCCCTTATAAAAAAAAGAGACTTACCCATGGAAAGCAGCTGGTAAAATATAAGACCTTTCTAAAGGAAGGTTCGGAAATATGGTTCAAAACAGACAATGATGAGCTGTTTAGAGAGTCAGTTAAATACTTTGAGGAAAATGAGTTTATAATAGTTTATAGAACTGAGGATCTTCATTCCAGTGGTTTCGAACAAAATGTTCCCACTGAACACGAAATAATGTTTTCCCAGCAGGGAATAAAAATAAAGTTTCTTATTGCAGTTTACAAAGGGTAGATATAGAAAGACACGGTAATATTATTATTTAGTTAAAGGATTGTGACGTATGGGATTTTACCAGCAAATATCTAAGTATTATGATCTTATATTCCCTGTGGGAGAAGAACAACTGAGGTTCCTGAAGGAGGTTGCAGGCAATCCACCAAAAGCCATTCTTGATATAGCTTGCGGAACAGGAGGCTATTCCCTGGAGCTTGGTAGGATGGGTTACAACATGACAGCATCAGATCTTGACGGTAGAATGCTGGAGCAGCTTGAGGATAAAAGCAAGGCTGAAGGCTGTAGTGTTACACTTGTTGAGTCAGATATGCTCAAGCTGGACCAGAAGCTTTCAGCTAGATTCAACATGGCCTTCTGCATAGGTAATTCAATAGTACATCTGCAAAGCCTTCAACAGATTCGAGATTTTCTCACAAGTACAAAGTCTCTCCTGGAAAACGAGGGAAGCCTTGTGCTTCAGATAATTAATTTTGATAGAATAATATTGAGAGATGTTAGAAATCTGCCTACTATAGAAAATAAAAACGCCGGCTTGACCTTTGAACGTAATTATGACTATGATAAAGCTAATAACATAATGACCTTTAGAACCAGACTCAATGTTGAAGGGGTGAGCCTTGAAAATCAGGTTCCCCTCTACCCTCTGCTCCAGGAGGAATTAGTGGAGGCAGTAAGGGCAGCCGGCTTTAAAAAGCAAAGGCTTTTTGGTGATTTCAACGGGAATGAATTTGACAAATATAATTCCTATATGCTGGT
>JAEZIV010000408.1 GCA_023436515.1 Bacillota bacterium | reverse complement strand
TGCTGCATATTGAACTCCATTGTAGCTTGAACCCTTCCAAGCACTTTCAAGATAGTCTGCTTCATTTAATCCAAGGTTAGATATTGCTTTATTATCGAGAACTCCCATATCAGCAAATTGTCCGATTTCAAATGTATGAACGGCAACTATATCTGGTGGGTTTCCAGCTTTGTAGTCTGTTAAGAATTTTGTGAACATCTGAGTCCATTGTAAGGATGAAAAATCAACCTGGATTTTTGATTGTTCTGAATTAAACTTATCTACCAAAGCTTTCATTCTGTCAAGGTCCGTACCTGTCCATCCACCATAATAAGTAAGCTTGATTGGCTCTCCAGACTGTGCCGTTGATTGTGTTGCAGTACCAGTGGTTGAATCAGTAGGAGTTGTGTTACTTGATCCACATCCAGAAAACATTGTAGTAATCATTGCTAGACTCAATACGACTGGCAAAATCTTCTTTAACTTCATGTTTGTTCCCTCCATTAATTATTTTTATTATTCTTAAAGAAACCATAGGTTTCTCATAAGCAATTTAGTATAAGCTTCTCCAAGATAATCAAAATATATTACTCTTAGAACAGCGTTCTTTATTATAGAACAAAATAAATATGTAATTTCCATGGCATAGCTTCCACAGCAGCATAGAAAAGTTTTTTATTGGTATTGAACATCGTTCTTTATTGTTGAACAAATAAAATGCGGGTTCTCCGCAAAATATTTTTTCTTTATTACTAATTTATGCTTCCATACACTAATGTTGAATATTGTTCATCTATTATGAACAAACTAAATGCGGATGTACCGCATTCTAATTTAAAAGTTTACTTTTCTTAACTATGGATTAATGCTATTGTATTAGCCTACTTACCTCTAAACTTATACTGGTAAGTAGATTTGCATACTCATTTAGCTTTTGATCGCAAAATCTGAGGGAAGGGCCTGATATACTTAGGCCTCCGACTACCTCTCCTCGTATATTCTTGATAGGAACAGCGACACACTTAATTCCATACTCATGTTCCATATTATCTAAAGCATAGCCTTGTTGCCTAATAAGCGCTAATTCTTCCTTTAGTGCTACTATGTCAGAAATAGTATGTGAGGTATATTTTACAAATCCAGTTGCTGCTATCTCGTCCAGAATATCTTCCGGAAGGTGTGCAAGTATTGCTTTACCGACCCCAGTGCAATACATTGGTGCCTTAATACCTACAATGGATCTACCAGGTGTTACCCCTGCAGGATAGTGTGCATTTAAGTATATGATCTCTGTACCTGATGGTACTGCTAAGTAAACACTTTCTTTTCCATAGTTGCTGACACGTTCCATATAAGGCTGCATAATTTGTCTTAAGTCATCTGAGGTACAGAGGTTATAATTTAATTGAAGAATCTTTAATCCTAGTCTGTATTTATTATTCTTAAGATTCTTTTGCAGAATACCGCACTTTTCAAAGGTTGTGACAGTGTTATGAACAGAGCTTTTGTACATCCCTGATAATTCTGCTAATTCAGAGATACCTCTTTCAGGATTTTCTATGGTAAAATAGTCAAGAAGCTTTATAGCTTTGTATAAAGATTTAACTTTTACATCTTCCATTACATAAGTCTCCGTTCATCAATAATGAATAGTGTTCAATGTTCTTGCTACATTTTTATTATAGTCCTGTTAGCCTCTACTGTCAATAAATCTAAAAAAAAATTATGTAAACAGTCAATAGTTTATTCAACTTTTACATGGAACTGGACTAATTACCCTTCATTCAGATTTGATCAAATTCAGTGTAAAAACCCTCTCCTATGTAGATCCCATTATTAAAGCTGCGCCCGGAATGCCCCTTGTTTCTATACCAATATTTTACATCACAGATACTAGAAATTCTCCAAACTGATCCTGACCGACTTTGCTAATCTGAGCTGTCTTTTTCCCAAGCTTAGATAAAATCGCCAGAACATTTCCAGGAGCTCCACCCGGATTCCTCTCAAACAAGTCTGTCTCTTCCGCCGTAGTACCCGACGGTGCGAAGTCAATCAGTAGTTTCCCTATTGCCACAACATCATACACGTGTAATCCTCCCCTGTCACATAATTGTACTTAATATTTTGTAAGTTATATGGTGTATAATAATGCTGAAGACAGGTTGTTAAGCTTCGTATTTTCATTCGAACCGCTGCAAGACATTCCAGCTAAACTGAAACCTTAACCACAACTTTTTTTATAGGTTGAGGCTTGTCGATGGCTATTCCACCCATATGAGTATCATCTGGAGCAAAAATAGCAAACATCCCGCTTTTCAAAGTAAAAAAGCTTCCATTTCCTTCTAAAAATAATAAATCCTTTTCCTCATTATATTCCTGAATTACCTTCATATCTTCCTTAAATGCATAACCTATACTCTCAATTCCATCAACTAAATACTGTATATCAATATATTTTTGGTGAGATTCCCATTTCCCTGTATCCATGGCAGTACTTTCATATTCAAGCACCAATGCAATTACATTATTGCCATCAACCATATAAGTACCAGGCTCAAGTTTGCTAAAATCATTTTCTTGCAAATACTTAAATGCTTTCTCAATCCTTTCGCCAAGGTTGTAATACAATTTTGCATTTTTAAGATTATCAATAATCATGATGTACCTCCCACTCATAAATGGTTTAATATCTTGTCATTACACATGCACTTTTCATCTGTTTATCAAGTTATGTGCGACCAACCCATGGCTTGAAGAATTAAAACAACTGTACTTATCAAATGCGGTACGAACGATAACAACGTTCGCACCGCATCCTTAAGTAGATTTATATCCTGTACGCCTATATTATTGAAACTATGGTCAACCCATCCCAGTACAGTATTATCCTCTAGTTCTTTTAAGGTTTTTCCAAACATAGCTTCTTAACCTTTCACTGCTCCGGCAACTAAGCAGTCTTGGACCTGACGACTAATACACAGATAAATGATAAGGATAGGGAGGGTAGCTATCACTAAGCCCGCCCCAATCGGCCCCCATTGAACTCCATAATCAGCCACCATGGACCTAATACCAACTGTAAGTGTCTTAAACTGCTGCTTGCTGATAAAAGTATTCGCAAACATTAATTCATTCCATGCAGTAATAAAGGTGAAGATAGTCACAGTAGCTAGGGCTGGTCTCATCAACGGAAACATAATCCTAACAAAAAAACTATAAATATTGCACCCATCAATACATGCAGACTCTTCCATTTCAAATGGAATATTATGCATAAACCCTGAGAACATTAAGATTGCTATTGGAATTGCAAATGCAGTATAGGGAATAATGAGTGCAAAGTATGAGTTTAACAGCTTCGCTGAACGAAGTATTAGAAAGATCGGGAGAAGCGATGCATGAATCGGTATTGTTAACCCGAGCATAAAAACAGTATTCGCAGCTTTCCTTAATTTCCATCTCATACGGTTCAATGCATAGGATGCCATTAAGGCGAAAATTAGGGTTAATGCAATGGTGCTACCTGATACAATAATACTATTCATCAGATACAGCCCAACCTTGGCATCTTTTAACGCTATTACATAATTACTAAACAACCACTCTCTTGGTAATCCAATCACGTTTGAAGTAAATATTTCATCATTGGATTTCAGCGAAAAAGTAATTAACCAATAAAGTGGGAAAATTTGTATTACTGCCCAAACACCTAACATAAATTGTAACAACACTTGAGGAACTAATTTCTTTTTTTCAATCATTTTCATACCATATGACCGTCCAATCCGAAAATTATTCATCTACTTTTACCAACTTTCGTATTAAGTATGCAAAGAGAAAGCATTCAAAGATGATAAACACTGCCATTGATCTACCAAATCCGTACATGTTTCGACCAAATATGGTAGTTACCATCAAGGTGCTTGGAACTTCAGTCGCCCTGGCAGGTCCTCCATTTGTCATAACATATATAATGTCAAACATTTTCAGTGCTCCAACTACTGCAAAAATAAGGCATACTCGCAACATAGGCTTGCATAAAGGTATTGTGATCTTCCAAGAGGTTTGAAAGCAATTAGCACCATCAATCTTTGATGCTTCGTATATTTCCGTCGGGATAGTTTTAATTGCTCCATACAGCAGAAGCATATGATAACCTATATTTTGCCAAATCAATGCTACAAACACGCAACCAAGTGCTGTCTTAGTATCCGCCAGCCAATTCCTTGTTAAGCTTTCTAATCCTACGGCGTTCAAGAAATTGTTAAGAATTCCGTACTGTGAGTCAAAGACTCTCATCCACAGCTGCCCGGTTACAACACTCGAAATCAGAACAGGAATAAAAAATACAGTCAGGTAATATCTTTCCCCAACTACCTTGCTGGCAAGAATTAATGCCAGCAACAATGCAAATGGTACTTGAATAAAAGTAGAGCAAAATGCATATTTAAAAGAGTTTATTGCTGCTTTAGTAAAACCTTCACTCGGTGACATCAGACGTTCAAAATTCTTAAGGCCAACGAATTTCGGCGAGGACATCCCATTCCAATCCGTAAGGCTAATTCCACCTGATATAATTATAGGAACAATAATAC
>JAEZIV010000272.1 GCA_023436515.1 Bacillota bacterium | reverse complement strand
GTATAACAGGAATGGCCATAAACAAAATCAAATTCCAAGGCTGGTTCGAAGCCAACAGCTCCATGTAGTGGGTCATCATATTATCCATACATTTTCCTCCAAATCTACATTTTTTAATTACTCCTTTAGCATACTAAAGAGATATGTAGATTTTATGGAGAATTTTATAGATATTATGGTAAAAACTAACACTAAAGAATATTCTTAAGCTTTTGTTACAGGCAGGGTAACTATAAATTGTGTATAGACTTCATTACTCTCAGCAGAAACAGTGCCTCCATGTAAAAGTACAATTTCCTTTGCAATTGCAAGTCCAAGACCTGTACCACCGGTATTTGTAGATCTGGCTGTATCCAGTCTGTAAAATTTCTCAAAGATTGCTTCCAGTTTATCTTCCGGTATCATTTTACCTCTGTTCCGGAATATAACTATAACCTTCTCTCCCTGTAGCTTAGCTTCGATGTCTATTGTACTGTTCTCATAACTATAGGCTGCAGCATTTTTTAAAATATTATTGAATACTCGTCCAAGCTTGTCAGAATCAGCACATATCATGATATTTTCTCCGGCTTTTACTACTGTCTCCTTATTCTGTAGTGAAAGCACGGGATAAAATTCATCTGCAATTTGCTCAAGTAATAATGAAAGATTTACATCTTCTTTAATCAGTTGAATTGTATGTAAATTAAACCTTGTTATCTCAAAAAATTCATTTATCAGCTGTTCCAGCCTGTAAGCCTTTTCCAGTGTTATTCCGGTATATTTTATTCGCTGCTCCACCGGCATATCAGGTGCTTCATTCAATAAGCTCAGATACCCTATAACAGAAGTCAGGGGCGTTTTAATATCATGTGCAAGATATACCACAAGATCATTTTTGCGACGTTCACTTTCTAGAGCGGCAAGTCTTCTTTTTTCAAGGGTACTCTTAACGGTATTCAGCTTGGTTTCCATAAACTCCAGCTCTGGCGGAAGGTCAATTTCCTGCTCAGATTCATTTACAAGCTGATCTATCCCATCACTAATTTTTTGAAAATAACGGGTATACCGCGACATTGCAATATAAATAAACACCAGTAGGAGAAAAACAAAGCCTACTCCCAGTAATATACCCTTATTTCTCCTGAATATCATTGCATATATATCTGCCGCACTCCAATAGCTTATATTGAGTACTTTTTGAACCAGTGCGACAAAGCCTTCGGCAAAAGGCTCCTGGAGGGCATCATCAATTAGGAAGAACAGTATGAACAGCCCTACTAAAAAGGTAATAAAGCCAGCTAGTAGAATCTGTAAAAGTATTTTAGTTTTTACTCGTCTCAGATCACTTTTCAATCTTATATCCAACTCCCCATACAGTTTTTATAAACCTGGGATTTCCTGCCGGTTCCTTCATCTTTTCGCGTAAATGCCTAATATGTACCATCACAGTATTATTACTGCCTGAAAAGTATTTTTCACCCCAAACCTCTTGAAAAAGCCTTTCAGAACTGATGACCTGTCCTCTGTTTTCACATAATAACCACAAAATTGAGAACTCGATTGGAGTTAAATAGAGAGGTTCTTCATTCAAGGTACATTGATGTGTGGACCTATTCATTAAAAGTCCTGAAACCTCAATAATATCACTGTTTTGTTGATTACCTTCATTATATCTGGTATACCTTCTAAGCTGGGCTTTTACTCGAGCTACCATTTCCAAAGGACTAAAGGGTTTTGTTATATAGTCATCTGCACCTAGTGTGAGCCCAGTTATTTTATCCAATTCCTCCACCTTAGCAGTAAGCATAATTACGGGAAAGTTATGTTTTTTCCTTATTTCCTGACAAAGGCTAAAGCCATCCATTTCTGGCATCATTACATCCAGAAGGGCAAGATCAAATTTCACATTATCTAAAACATTAAGTGCTTCAACAGGGTTGTAAAATTTAGATACCATGTAATTTTCATTCCTAAGATAAAGCTCAACCAGGTCAGCAATTTCTTTTTCGTCATCAACAACAAGTATATTAATACTCATTTAAACCTCCGTTTATTAAGCTTGTTTGCTTTAGTTTAACCGTTTTATGCAGATAATTTCTTTTAATAAAAAAATTAATAGTCATATACATTTATACCTGTTTATGACTATTAAAATTATATCATAGGCCTATAACAGCCGCAATGTATATCCATCTAAGCTCACTGTCTGTTGAGCTCTTCGGTGACATTATGTAGGCATGCTCATTCCTTCGGAAGTATTACTATGAACTCAGAACCTGACTCGGGGGTACTTTGAACCATTATGGTTCCACCATGGGCATTAACTATAGCTTTACTAATTGATAATCCTATGCCCACCCCTCCTGTTATTCTGTTCCGGGATTTATCTGCTCTATAGAACCTCTCAAAAATAAAAGGCAGGTCACTTTGCGATATTCCCGGACCGTTATCCCTAACAATAAGAGTTATTTTATCCTCTACCTGGGCAGCTCCAAGATATACATTTCCTCCATCGGGTGTATACTTAAGTGCATTTGACAAAAGGTTCACAATGACTTGACTTATTTTATCCTTATCGGCACTAATTTTTATGGCTGAGCCCTCAAAGCTGATATCAATTTTTTTACTAAGAAACTGGCTTTCGAAATTTTGAATCAACCTTTTTGACAGTTCAGAAATATCAAATACTTCCTTTTCTAGTTTTAGTGTCTCATTTTCATATTTTGTAAGCTTCTCTAGATCACCTACCATCTTGCTTATTCGGGTAATCTCCTCATGACAGCTTATCAGCCTTTCCTTATCAGCCTCCCAGATGCCGTCAATCATGGCTTCAATATGACTTTGGAGGGTAGCTAGAGGGGTCCGTAGCTCATGTGCCACATCACCTGTAAGTCTTTTTCTAAGCTCCTCCTGCTTCTCAAGGGATTCCGCCAGATTGTTAATAGTAGAAGTCAGCTCATTAATCTCACTCATGTTGGACTTTTGTGTTATCCTCTCGGAATAATAACCCTTTGAGATTGATCTCGCTGCTGCTATTACCTTTGAGATTGGTGAGCTTAAGCGATTTGCCATATACCTTCCCAAAACAAAAGCAAAGAAAAGCGAAAATACTCCAACACCAAGCATAACTGTATTAAAAGCATTAATAAAAGCCTGATCATGTTCATTGAGGTAGTTGGGACCATAGGTTCCTATTTCAACTACCCCCACCTTATTCAGCCTGTAATTTAAAGAATAGGGAATCTCTTTATAGCCTGAATCCATGTTTCCTGACATTCCTCCGGAATTTGAGGCCATATGTTCAATTATTCTCTGGCACATTCCATTATTATGCTGCTTGGCATCCCATATTGTTTGTCCATCCAAGTCTTTAACTACAATAATAATGCCACTCTCAAGATAGCCTTCTCCAATAGAGGCAATAGATTCTGTATTCCAAATGCCATCCCCCCTGTATTGTGAGGCAAGGGTTGACACGATTTCCCTGTTCTTGAGCTGTTGATTTTCCGAGACATACTCTCTGAAATGCTTCTCCACATATATATTAGTCAGAGCATTTATCAGCAAAACTATTACAATAGCTGCTAATACATAGGACATTATAAGCTTTGTTCTAAGGCTTTTATGCATAATTCTATCACCCTTCATGCTAACTGATTATAAGTACATATAAATTTCAGTTACTCCCTATTCAGTCTGTAACCAACACCATGGACTGTCTGAAGATATTTTGGCTCCTTAGGATCATCCTCAATTTTTTGTCTTAAGTTCTTTATGTGAGTGTCTACCGTGCGGTCAAAGCCCTCATAGTCATTTCCAAGAGCTATTGATATAAGCTCTTCTCTGGTAAAGGTTTTGTTTTGATACTTAATCATTGCATGAAGTATTTTATACTCGTTAGGTGTAAGATTAATAGTTTTACCCCTTTTCCTTACCTCGTGCTTAAAGTCATCAATAGTCAAGTCGCCACCATTTAAAGCTACTACAGTTGTGGGGGTTGAAGTCTCTCCAGGAACTCTTCTTAAGACGGCAGCCACCCTTGCAATCAGCTGCCTTGGACTGAAGGGCTTTAGTACATAATCATCTGCGCCGATGTTCAAGCCCCTTAATATATCTTCTTCGTCAACCTTTGCAGTGAGCATTATTATTGGTACTCCGGATTCTCTTCTTATTGTCCTACATATTTCTTCTCCTGAAATATCCGGAAGCATCAGGTCCAGAATTATTAAGGACGGATTATTCTTTTTATACAATTCCATTGCCTGTGCTCCGGTATATGCTGAAATCACCTCATAATTACTATGTACAAGATATGATCTGACTACCTCCACAATTTTGGGCTCGTCATCTACTATTAGGATTTTAATTGAATTGTTCATATGGACTCCTGTTATATAAAGATACCTCGTCCCTACTGCAGAAACGAGGTGTCTTCAAGCTAGCAGTTATGCTGTAATTATGTGTTTACTGCACTACGTCATACCCCTGATCTTCAATGGCTTCGAAGATCTGCTTCTCAATAATCTTATCAGGATCAAACTCTACAGTGACAATTTTATCAGCAAGAACCACTGAAACCCTGTCAACACCTGCTAAAGCTACAACAGCCTTTTTCACACTGTTCTCACAGTGGCTGCAGGACATACCTTCAACAGTAATATCTATTGTTTTCTTTGCCATATTAAAGCCTCCCATCTCTATTCTTTAAAAGGTTTAAACCTCTTTAAGCTTAATGAATTTGCTACAACCGAAACCGAGCTGAAGGCCATTGCACCTCCTGCTATTATGGGGCTTAATAAACCAATTGCGGCAAAAGGTATTCCGATTACATTATATATAAATGCCCAGAAAAGATTTTGCTTAATCTTCTTCATTGTTTGCTTTGATAATCTTATTGCAGTTGGAATCGAACGGAGATCTCCTCTCATTAGGGTTATATCTGCCGCTTCGATGGCTACATCAGTTCCTGTTCCAATAGCCATGCCGATATCTGCCGTTGCAAGTGCAGGTGCATCATTAATCCCATCACCTACCATACCAACAATTTTCCCCTGCTTTTTCAGCCTTTCAACCTCTTCAGCCTTATTTTCCGGTAAAACCTCTGCCAGAACATTAGTAATTCCTACCTTCCTGGCTATAGCGGCAGCAGTTCTGCGGTTATCACCGGTTATCATGAAAACCTCAATCCCCATTTTTACAAGGTCTTCAATTGCTTCTTTCGAATTATCCTTTACAGTATCAGCGACTGCTATTACTGCTTCAACGCTATTGTTGATTGCCATAAGCATAGCAGTTTTCCCCTCCTCCTCAAGGAAAGCAATTGTTTTTTCTATTTCGTTTATTGAAACACCCTTTTCATTTAGTAGCTTTCTTGTGCCTATTAGAAGTTCCTTATCATCAATAACAGCTCTTATCCCCCTCCCAGGAATTGCTTCAAAGAAACCGGGATCGGCAATATCCCCAAGCTGTGCCTTGCCCATTTGATAGATTGCTTCTCCCAAAGGATGCTCTGAGTTTTTTTCCGAAATAGAAGCAAGCATTAGGAGCTGGCTGCTGTCCATACCATTTATCGAAATAATATCGGTAACCTCCGGTTTTCCCTTTGTTATGGTCCCGGTTTTATCAAGTACGACACAATTAAGCTTATAAGCTCTTTCAAGGTGCTCTCCCCCCTTTATAAGAATACCGTTCTCAGCTCCCTTTCCCGTTCCTACCATAATTGCCGTGGGAGTTGCAAGCCCCAGAGCACAGGGGCAGGCTATTACCAGCACCGAGACCGCACTGACTATTGCTCCGGCGAGTTCACCAACAGCGAAATACCATACTAAAAAGGTTACTATTGCTATTCCTATTACAACAGGAACAAAAACTCCCGAAACCTGGTCAGCTATTTTTTGAATAGGAGCCTTTGAGCCCTGAGCCTCTTCAACCATCTTAATAATTTGAGATAAGGCTGTATCCTTACCAATCTTGGTGGCTTCAAATTTAAAGGTTCCAAATTTGTTTATGGTCGCTCCGATTACAGCATCTCCTGTTTTCCTCTCAACCGGTAAGCTCTCCCCTGTAAGCATTGACTCATCAATTGATGAACTGCCCTCAACAATTATTCCGTCAACAGGAATCTTTTCGCCGGGACGCACCACTATTATATACCCCACCTCAACCTCATCAACAGGGATATCTTCCTCAGTACCGTTTCTGATAATTCTTGCAGTCTTTGCCTGAAGTCCTATCAACTTCTTTAGGGCTTCCGAGGTTTTACCCTTTGCTGCAGCTTCAAAATACTTGCCAAGGAGTATTAATGTAATAATGACAGCACCAGCTTCAAAATATAGCTCCTTCATCATTACACCGGGCTCTGCAGGTACAAAAAAGGCGTTATATATACTAAAGAAATAGGCTGCCGTAGTTCCCATGGCAATGAGTACATCCATGTTCGCACCTTTTGCTTTTAAGGCATGATAAGCATTCCTATAGAATCTAAAGCCGATTATAAACTGCACAGGAGTTGCTACAATTAATTGAAAATATTCATTATGAAGAAAGCCCACATCAATATTTATAAGAGAAAGCAGCATTGCTAGTATCAGAGGTGAACTAAGTATGGCAGAGGCTATTAGTTCTGCCCTCAGCTTCCTGGTTTCCTTTTCTCTTTGCACTTGCTCCTTATCGTTATTGAAATTCTCAACTGTTTCAGCCTTGTAGCCTAAATTGCCAATTATATCTATAACATCTGAAACCTTTATACTAGCCGGGTCAAATTGAATTGCTGCCTTCTCGGTAGCCAGGTTTACTGCTGCTGAAGAAATCCCCGCTTGCTTTCCAAGTCTTCTTTCAATCCTTGCGGAACAAGCTGCACAACTCATTCC
>JAEZIV010000266.1 GCA_023436515.1 Bacillota bacterium | reverse complement strand
GAGCAGGGTTGGGGGGAGTTGCCCTTTCCTTCTGTGATGTTGATGAAAAGCCATACCTAAAAGATATTGAGAAGCTTATACTAAAGAAAATTCCTATTATCGAAGAGCATCCATACCCCTTAGCTGTTGTGGAGCAAGTAGAGAGTAAGCCTGTGACAAAGAAAGCTCCAACAAGGAAAACGGTCCCGGCAGCTCATTTTAAGAGAAATAGAGGAAGGTAATTTACAAAAACAATACTGCTAAATGAGTTATTATAAGCAAGTCAGCCGAATTGCCGGCACCTAAGCTGGACAGTGAAGCAATTTATAAACCAAAAAAAATGGGCATTGAAACAATTTGTATGCCCTACTAAAAAAAGGAATGTGATTAATGTTAATTCCATCATATCTTGTAAATGAGCATTTTGACGATCGCTATTTTGATGTGGTTAATGCGCTGGACGAAGCGCAGCAGATTTACTTCAGGAATAATAACCTAATTGAACGAATTGCTATGGGGTTAGAAGCTGAAAGCCCCTTCATAATAGGGGAGACAGGCTTTGGTGCCGGGCGGCTGGTGCTTTCACTTATGGAGTATCTGGAGAAAAGTGACTTGAAAAATGTTTCCATAGAATATAATTCAGTTGAATTGTATCCTATGAGTGCAGAAAGAATGCTCGATATCCTCAATGGATTTAGAGAGCGTGTAAGTGAGGAGATCGACACACTTGTGGAAGCATACCGGAGCATTGATATCACCGTTGCTGGCTGGCATTCAATGAAGTTCCGGAGATCCTTTGGTACCATTGAATTAAATCTATGGATAGGAGAAGCTCTTGAAATGGTGGAAGCCTTGGAGAAGGCCTGCGATGTCTGGTTCCTTGATGGACACAGCCCTAAAAAAAACACCTCCATATGGCGACCAGAATTGCTTATGGAGATTGGAAAAAAGACAAAAGCAGGAGGTGCCTGCTCTACCTTTACTGTAGCAGGTGCTGTTAAAAGGGCTCTTGTGGAGGCCGGCTTTACACTTAAAAAATACCCCGGATGCGGTGGAAAAAACCAGGTGCTGCAGGGTATAAAGCAATAGAATACCTACTCTAATGATTCCGGACTTTTGTATTTGGAGAAAGTTTGAATGAAGCAAAAAATTTAGAAAAGGAGATGCCGAGTCAATGCCATTTCTAACAGGAAATTCACATTTCCTTGACGTTTTTGTGAAATGCTGGGCATGGGCATAACTATGAGTAAACCGGAGTTTAAGCCTGTACAGGTACATTCAGTAATGAATACTGCTGGAAGGTATGCAGAGTACAAACCTTTAGAAATATTGCAGAGGTACATATACTGTTACTGGGTGTCCTACAGACATAATAAAATAAAATGGGATAGCCAAATAGGAAGTACAAGAGAAATAGTAGCTCCTGATGGATGTATTGACGTCTTGTTTAGTTCAGATGCCGAAAACAACAAGGTACGCAATATTATTGTTGGAACGCTGGAGGAACCGATCTTTGTGGATATGGAACATGAAAAGCTTCAAACCTTTGGAATAAGATTTCTACCTGGTGGGTTGCAAGCATTTATCAAGGAATCTGCTAGTCAGTTTACAAACCGTATTGTGAAGCTAAATGATGTCTTCAGTGATATGAATAAGGAGCTTAATGATAAAATATTCACAACCCTGAATGTAAAAGCTGTAGTTGAAATGGTAAATCATTACTTTGTCTCAAAGCTGTCCGGCGATATTCCTTGGGAGGATACTTTTCAAAACGCGCTGCATCTGATTTATAGAACCAGAGGGAGTATATCGGTTAAGGATGTTGCGCAAAGAGAAGCTGTTAGCGAAAAACAGCTTACACGAATATTCTATGAACGTACTGGTGTAAACACAAAGGTCTTTGCTAGAATCATTAGGTTTCAAAGTATTCTTCGTATCATAAATAATAGAACTGATGCAAAGCTGGTTGATATTGCAATGCAAAATGGATATTACGACCAAGCCCATCTAATACGCGAATTTAAGTGTTTTTGCGGGAAGACACCGACAGAATATATGCTGGAAGAATATTAAACCTGTCCGTTTTTTACAATTGCGTCCCCTAATAGTAAAGTATAATAGAGGCGATACAGAAATAATGGGGGGATTTTATGAAAGAATTGAGGCAAAAGCTGGAACAATACCTCGACAGATGGTACCAGGCAGACAGGTTATGTGGAACTGTGTTGATTACAAAAGGAGAAACTATTTTACTTAGTAGGGGTTATGGTCATGCAAACCATGAGTTCAGCATTCAAAATACACCTGAAACTATATTTAAAATTGGGAGTATAACTAAGCAATTTACAGCAGCAGCTATCTTACAGCTTTGTCAAGAAAACATGCTCAGTCTGGAAGATACTATTAATAAATATATTCCGGAATACAAAGATGCCGACAAAATAACCGTACATAATTTATTGTCATATACATCGGGGATACCAAGTTATACAGACTTTCCTGAGTATAGTACAAGAGTTGAACTAAACATTGATACTATAATTGGATGGCTGAATGAAAGACCTCTAAATTTCACGCCTGGTGAGGGTGTTGATAAAAGCAATTCCGATTACGTATTACTTGCTAAAATTGTTGAGGTTGTATCAGGCCTGGATATTGAGACTTATTATGAAAAAAATTTATTAAGGCCTCTGGGTATGGAGAATACCGGTGTTTGCAGAAATGAGGATATAATAAAGAATGCAGCATATGGGTACTCTTGCTCCGGCGAGGGTAAAGTAAACGCTGATTTCTATGCTATGACAGGTGCGTATGGCAGCGGATTTATGTATTCAAATGCATATGACTTGCTTAAATGGGTTAGGGCTCTGGAAGCAGGTCGGGTAATAAACTCAAAAGCATATGAAAAAATGATTACTCCTTACGGTGATTTGTGGTACCTCGGAGCATCTGTAGGATACGGCTGCTTTCTCAATGGTAATCCTGTACATAAAATATCTGTTGATGGGAATATATGTGGATTTACTTGCAGTGTCCAGCACAATCTAAACAATGATACCATTGTTATCCTTCTGAGTAATAACGATGCTACGCCAATAGGAAGGATAGCAAGAGGAGTTGAAGGCATTCTGCTGGATGAAGAACGCATAATAGAAATCAGGCCTGCAACAGTAGATGATGTTGACTATGAAAAATATAAATACCTTTCCGGGAAATATAGCTTTCCACATACAGGCTGGTATTTCAATATAAGCTTTGAAGATGGGGAATTAAAGGTTGACCGGCTCTTTATACAGGAATACAAGAGAAAGAAATTTAAACTGAACTTAATTTCAGACAGCAGTGAGCAATGCGCTTTTGCCTGTGAGGCTTGCGATAGTAAATTTGTATTCAATAAAGGTTCCGATGGAACTGCAGAGAGTGTATTGTACTCCTGGGATACTTTCGATTTACCATATGAACGGATAAAGTGATAATATTATTTTACTGTTCTATAGGGTGCGTTTCTTAGTAATAACTATATTATATACCCCATAGGCCGAAGTATTTATGCCACCAAGGATGATTTCATCTCAGGTGGTTTTTATTTTGTCCTCAAGATGGTACTGAAACTCTTTAGGTGGAACAAGTGTATATGTTCAGGAACCCAACGGAAACAGGCTTGCATGTAAAATCGATGCAGATCAGAACTGGGAGAATGTGACTATAACCTACATTAGGGATATTTATGATATTGAGGACGTTATTATAAGTCATTTCTGTTATATGGTATTTCGAATAAGAATACTATATAATCAGGGTCTATTCATCCATGCCTCCACTTTTTGCTAGAATGGTAGGGAAATAATTGTTACAGCACCGTCAGGTACAGGAAAGTCTACTCATTCCTCACTGTGGGTAAAATACTATGGTGCTGTTGTAATAAATGATGATTCTCCGGCAATCAGGTTTATTGACGGAAAGCTGACCATCTATGGAATCCCCTGGAGTGGATCAAGTGAGAAATTTATAGATACCTCTGCTCCATTAAGTGTCATTGTTATTATTGAACAAGCAGGAGAAAACACCTTCAGAAAGCTTGATAAGGATGAAGCAAGCAATAGAATTTTGCCAAGGTTAATACTTCCGTTTTTTGATATACAACTGCTGTCCACTGCTTCAAGGTTTATAGATAACATTATCTCCAGCGTACCGATATATTTATTGAGGTGCACGCCTGATAGAGAAGCGGCAGAGCTTGTTCATGAAAGGCTTACACATTCGACAAATATATAGGTATAGCAAAGGATGGACGCTTAATATTTCTATTGACACGAACATGTGTTCGATATAAAATAATATTGGGTGATTTTATGGTAGATTATTTCCTAAAAGCCTCACTTGAGCGTAACCTCATTATAAGAATCATATATATGAAGTGTAATGAGCTTACTGAAAGAAACATAAAGGTATATGAAATTGCAATGGAAATGTAGAGGCATACTGTTTTTACAGAAAGCAGAATAGGGTTTTTAAGATCGAGAATATTCTCTCGGCATCCTTTAAAAGTAATGTAAACGAAAGAATAGCTAAATAATAGCCTTCTTATCTCTTGCCTCATATTTAAACACTCTTCCAAAGTTAAGTTAAGATTACCTTGGTATTGGGATGAGGTCAACAAATAGGTGACTAGTCATAAATGAAGATGGTTTATTATGAAAGATAGTGATATATAACTGATTTCCAAAATTAATAATACTTCCTATAAAAACCAGATTGCTCTATAATGAATATCGTAGAATCTTATACTTGGAAGGGAGAAAAACTGACTTTGGTGATTGCCACACCTTTGTCAGTATAGGTGTAATATGAGTGAAAATAATAGTGCAGCATATACTGCAAGCTTAATAAATGCAGGCTTTTGGAGTATTGAGGAAGGCGGAGTCCGCAGCTTCTTAATCGAGGGACTTGATAAGGCAATGCTTGTGGACACCGGCTTTGGTACGGGAGATATAAAGGCTTTTGCGGGGACCTTAACTTCACTGCCTCTGTTTGTGATAAATACTCATACAGATAGGGATCATACAGGCTGCAATGACAGCTTTGAAAAAATCGTAATGCACCCGGCCGAAGTAAATTATTATAAACAGAAAAAAACAGAGGTAAGTACTGTTATTGAGTTCATCAATGATGGAGCAGTTATAGATATTGGTACCCATAGATTTGAAGTTATACACATTCCCGGTCATACTCCCGGAAGCATTGCTTTACTTGACCGGGAAAAAAAGCTTCTGATAGGTGGAGACAGTGTTCAGACCGGTGCTATTTTTATGTTTGGAGAAGGTCGTGATTTCATTGAGTATATATCCAGTATGCAGAAGCTTGACAAAATGAAGGACGGCTTTGAAACCATACTTGCTTCACATGGAGATTTATTTATCTCTAAGGACATTATTGCTGAGTTAATTAAGGCTGCACAAATGGTAGTAGACGGTGAGCTGGAGGGTCAAATTCCGCCTATGTCCCTGCCCTGTAAGCTATATGTATCCGGGAGAGTAAAATTTTTATACAATGGCCGTTAGGTAATCCACAAGATTTTATTACAGGATCAGATATTATCTCAATTCATTAAGCTTTATGTATAGACACTTTTTTCTCCAGATTAATATAATGTATTAAAATATTTATTTGGAGGTTTTGTATGGAGATATTAAAGCTTATTAATACATTAAGCAAAGCTGTTGAAAAAAACGATGTAGCTAAAGGCTGTCTCATAGGTGGAGCAACAGCTATAGGTACAGGGGGATTAATATATATCGGCAAAAAGCTGCTTGAAAAAAAGGCTGATAAGAATAAAGCTAATCTTAACATTTCCATCGAGTAGGAGCTATATCCAGCATTACTGAATTTCAAGGGCATCCGGGTAGCCGGGTGCCCTTAAGTAGTTATAATTCAAAGGGATATAAGCAGCACAATGCCTCAGATAAATAAACAAATGTACTGTTATAGACTTTAAATGAAACGTGTTTTAGTGATATACTTTAGAGGTTGGTAAATGGTTTTAGCAAAAAGATTATCCTGTTAAAAAAACTGGGAGAGGGGGATGCTATACTATGGAATTTAAAAGATTATACGGACCTGAAACTGGAGTTTCTGAGGGCTTTCAAGCAGATTGGAATTCTCAGGGTATCTCATTTTACGAGGATGTTGTCTACGGTCAGGGCGGAGGACATGAGCTCCATCTAGACCTGATGATCCCTGAGGAGGAATGCAAAAATCCACGTCCGGTAATAATATGGATTCATGGCGGCGGTTGGTCCATGGCCGAGCTGACAAAGAAATACCGTCCAACCAAAGCACTTATTGACGCCTGCAAAGCAGGATTTGTCTGTGCTAGCATTGAATATCGGCTAGTTACTGAAAAGCCTTTTCCGGCTCCTATAGAGGATTGTAAATGCGCAGTCCGCTTTTTAAAAGCCCATGCGGCTCAGCTAAATATTGATCCTGAAAGAATCGGTGTTTGGGGTGAATCTGCCGGCGGGCAGCTGGCAGCACTTGTTGGGGCGTCCTATAATAATCCTGCCTTGGAGGGCAACGGTGGCTGGCATGAATATTCCTCAGAGGTAAAAGCAGTATGTGATTGGTATTGTGGTGGAGATATGACACATATGGGTGCTTACAAAGTTCCGGAGGTTCAGGAAAGAGCAAAAAAACTGGGAATCAGGCTCAGCAGTATGAACAAGACAAACCA
>JAEZIV010000220.1 GCA_023436515.1 Bacillota bacterium | reverse complement strand
TCTGCATCCAGAGCAACTACAAACATAGGCTTTCCAAAGGCTATTCCAAGTCCCTTTCTCTGTCCAACAGTATAGTGCACTATCCCCTTATGATCACCTAAAATATTCCCTCTGGTATCAACAAACTTCCCGGGTACTATTTTCCTATCACTGTTTTCACTTAAGAACCTTCCGTAATCATTATCGTTAATAAAGCATATCTCCTGACTGTCCGGCTTTGTAGCAACAGATAAGCCGATTTCCTTAGCAATGTCCCTGATCTGATCTTTTGTATAATCACCCACCGGCATCAGAGTTCTGCTCAGCTGCTCCTGTGTTAAATTGTAAAGGGCGTAGGTCTGATCTTTTTTATCTGTTACCGATTTTTTTAGTATATACCTTCCAGTATCAGGGTCCAGCACGACTTTTGCATAATGACCAGTAGCAATGTAATCTATCTCCATGGAAACAGCCTTGTCCAGCATAGCCTGCCACTTAACATGCCTGTTACAGGCAATACACGGGTTGGGAGTTCGTCCTTTAAAATATTCCTCTTTAAAGTATTCAATAACAGTTTTATTGAATATATCTTTAAAATTTAACACGTAATAAGGTATTCCCAGCCTATTCGCAACTCTTCGCGCGTCATCAACCGCAGAAAGAGAGCAGCAGCCCCCTTCGGATTTCTTCATCTCCTCATCCATGTCCTGCCATATCTGAAGTGTAACCCCGATTACCTCATAACCCTGCTGCAATAAAATAGCGGCTGCAACAGAACTGTCTACGCCGCCGCTCATTCCGAGCATAACTTTTTTTGAGCTCATTTACCTATCTCCTATACCAAGTTATGATCAACACTCTAATTATTCTGCATCATCATACTCTTCTTCTCGTCCGTGACTGTGATGGCAGCTTCCGCAGCAGCCGTTACAATCAGTGCTTTCTTCAATTGTAATACCGTTTTTTCTTTTATAGTCCTCTATTGCAGCTGCAATAGCCTCTTCAGCAAGGTTTGAACAGTGCATTTTTGCAGGTGGAAGTCCATCCAGAGCTTCGGCAACAGCTTTATTGGTTAACTTTGCAGCCTCATCCAGAGTCTTTCCTATAACAAGCTCTGTAGCCATACTGCTAGTAGCAACAGCCGCACCGCAGCCGAAGGTTTTGAATTTAGCATCTACAATTATATTATCCTCGATTTTAAGATATATTTTCATTATATCTCCGCATTTTGCATTACCGACCTGACCTACACCATTAGCATCTTCAATTTCGCCAACATTTCTGGGATTTGAAAAATGATCCATAACTTTTTCACTATACATTTTACATACCTCTCTTCTATAAAAATCACTATAATATCGGTTATCTATAATATCTGCGAATTAGCCTTACTGTTTGTTTTTAATTGCTTCGTATAAGGGAGACATATCTCTTAGTCTGCTTACCACCTTTGGCACTTCCTCCAGAATATAATCAACATCCTCCTGGGTATTTTCGTCTCCAAAGGTAAGTCTCAGTGAGCCATGAGCAATTTCGTGGGACAAACCAATTGCCATTAGAACATGGGATGGATCCAAGGACCCTGAGGAACATGCAGAACCGCTGGAACCGCACACGCCCATCATGTCAAGCATTAGCAGGAGAGATTCCCCCTCTATAAACTGGAAGGATATATTTACATTACCCGGCAGTCTATTTGTTCTGTGACCATTCAATTTTATATATGGTACTTTGGCCATCAAGCCTTCAATGGTTTTTTCCCTCAGCTCCAACAGCTTCTTATTATAGGACTCCATATTCTCGACAGCTAATTCTATCGCCTTTCCAAATCCAATAATACCTGGTAGATTTTCTGTGCTTGCTCTTTTGCCTCTTTCCTGGGCTCCCCCATGAATAAAGGAAGATATCTTTACACCCTTTCTCACATATAGGGCACCAACACCCTTAGGTCCATAAAATTTATGGCTTGAAAGAGATAGCAGATCAATATTCATATCGTTTACATCAACCGCTATATTTCCTACAGCCTGTACTGCATCTGTATGAAAAGGAATACCCTTCTCTCGGGCAATAGCTCCTATTTCTTTGATTGGCTGGATTGTACCGATTTCATTGTTTGCAAACATGATACTTATTAAAATAGTTGTATCCTTTATTGCTTTTCTTAAGTCCTCAAGTGAAATGACTCCGTCACTGTCAACAGGCAGATACGTAACCTCAAAGCCTTCTCCCTCAAGATATTTGCAGGTATTCAATACCGCCGGATGCTCGATAGAAGAGGTAATAATGTGATTACCCTTTTTCTTGTTTGCAGCAGCTATCCCCTTTATTGCCCAGTTGTCTGCCTCGCTTCCCGATCCCGTAAAAAATATCTCTCTGGCTTCCGCGCCAAGTGCTTTTGCAACTTTTTCTCTTGCCTCTTCAACAGCCTTTTTGCTATCACGTCCAATGCTGTATATTGAGGAAGCATTACCAAAATGTTCGGAGAAGTAAGGCTTCATTGCCTCAAATACTTCAGGCTTAACATATGTGGTTGCTGCATGATCCAAGTAAATAATTCTGTTTCCCATATCGAACACTCCCTTATGTCTGACTTCACCAGTAAATCTTTGACTAAAAAATATCAATCATTCCTAAAATAATATACCCTTTTAAATCCATTAAAAACAGATTATATGTAATATATATAATCATTTTTTGTCTTGTTTTCGTAATCAATAACCAGATCGGAAATTGATATAGAATCAACAACCTCGTTAATTTTATCCCGAATTTTAGCCCAAACCGCAGCTGTAACGCATATATCAGCCTTATCACAGTTTACCGGTGCTTCTATATCTATGCAATCCACAGGACAAAGTGTACCCTCCAGTGACCTTAGGACATCACCAACAGAAATGTCCTCTGGCGATTTTGCAAGTAGATATCCTCCTTGAGCACCTCTTATACTCTTAACAAGACCTGACTTCTTCAAGGATGAAAAAAGCTGCTCAAGATAGTTTTCGGATAGTCCCTGTCTTTCAGCAACAGATTTTAAAGATACCTGCCCATCCTTGTTATGGACAGCAAGATCAACTATAGCCCTAAGTCCATATCTCCCCTTTGTTGAAACCTTCAAGTTAATCACCTTAATTCCAATTAATTTACTAGACTTTAATTGATGTTACCATATCGAATTAAGGAATTCAAGTAGAAATAGTAATTTTTGTATAAATAACTTTCACTTTCTTTTTGTAATGCTATGAATTGAAAAATGAGCTGTAGCACCTTGTTTTTAACATATAATCTATCTCGTCGATAGTCTTTCCATTTGCGCACACGATAAAAACACCATAGCTTGGTCTGCTGTTGGTGCTCATAATCGGAGTGGTATTCTCTTCGGTTATTGCAGAGAAATCAAAACGTTGACCCTCGTACACAACTGCATCTATAGGCTTTCGGTATGAATATAAATCAACTACCCTATAACCTCTACGTGATAATTCCTTTGATATTTCCTGTAAATTTGATTGTACTGCTACTACCATTTTTCTACCTCCCCTTGCAGAATGCTAAAGAATACCTTGGGAAATAGTCCCATATTTTTTCAATTCACCATAAGCTATTCCCAAATAGTATTTACAGAGGCAGAATATTTATTCAATTTTTGTGCAAAGACGAAGCATTTATTACTTGTTGTCTGAGCTGTCTGTAGTGTCTGTAGTGTCTATAAAGTCTAAATTATCTGAAGTACCTGAAATATCTGTAGTGTCTGTACTATCCTGAACCTCCTCAGGGGTAGCAGCAGCTTCATTCATTCTATTGATTATTTCATCAGATATTTTTGCCTTTCTGCTCATGGCAGTTTTATCTGAAAACACAAACCAAATAGCAATCACTGCATATACAGCAATACTCTGTACTTGATATACATGGAATAATACAATGTTCAACAACAATAAAACAAATCCTACTAATAAAACCCACGCTAACACTCTTTTCTTCATTTCTGTTCTCTCCATTTCTCCAACCAATCTTTTATTTTTGCCTCATATCCATTTGCTGTGGGACTATAATAAATTGTACCCTCCATCTCTTTTGGGAAAAACTCTTGCTTTACAATATTATTCTTATAGTCGTGAGCATATTTATAGCCCTGCCCATACCCCAGCTGCTCCATTCCTTTTGCAGCTGCATTTCTTAAGTGCATAGGCACACTACCTGTGTTTCTTGCTTCAACATCCGCCAAGGCCCTGTTTACTGCCATATAGGCTGAGTTGGATTTGGGGCTGCAAGCCACCGTTACAGCAGCATGTGCTAAAATAATTCGTGACTCCGGCATTCCAATCATTTTTACAGCCTGGGCAGCAGCCACAGCAACCTGTAAGGCTGTAGGGTTTGCCATGCCCACATCCTCAGAAGCACAGATTATAATCCTTCTTGCCAGAAATTCAACATCCTCTCCGGCATATAAGGCCCTTGCCAGATAAAACACCGCCGCATCAGGATTACTGCCCCTCATTGACTTTATAAAGGCACTGATATTATCATAGTGCTCTTCACCGTTTTTATCAAATCGGATAGCCTTTTTCTGCACACATTCCTCAATAGTCTGGAGATTTATCTCTATTCGTCCATTTTCTCCAAGTTCCGAAGTAAGCACTGCAAGCTCAATTGAATTAAGTGCTGTACGGGCATCACCGGAGCTAACCTCACTCAGATAGTCTATAGCATCCTCAGTAATGCTTATATCATAGCTTCCCAGCCCTCTTTCCTTGTCCTTAATCGTAGAATTAATTAGCTCCTTTATGTCTTCCTGCTCTAAAGGCTTCAGCATAAATACGGTAGATCGTGATATTAATGCCTTGTTTACTTCAAAAAAGGGATTCTCGGTTGTTGCTCCTATCAGAACAATCGAACCGTCCTCAACATATGGCAATAGTGCATCCTGCTGAGACTTGTTGAAGCGGTGGATCTCATCGATAAATAGCACTGTTCTGCCCTTCGGATTTAACAGGCTGTTTTTAGTATCTGTTGCAATCCTTTTGATATCGCTAACTCCCGAGGTAACTGCATTTAGCTTCTCAAAGGAGGATTGGGTGGTGTTGGCTATAATCCTGGCAAGGGAGGTTTTTCCTGTGCCGGGAGGTCCATAAAGTATTATGGAGGTAATTCTGTCGGCCTTAATCATTCTATAAAGCATTTTATCCTTGCCAATAATGTGCTTCTGTCCAACAAACTCTTCTATTGTCCTTGGCGCCATCCTGTATGCCAAAGGCTGAATCCTGTCTCTCATATTACTCCTTTAAATTCCTTGACGATATTGTTATGTAGTATTCTTTATCTGAATTTAATAAGCCTTAATTTGTCAGCTTAAAGGATTTCCAAATTTCATCTACTTCCTTAACTGCGGCTTCAGTGGCAGTGAGCTCAGGTATAATACTTGTGAAGCAAAATGAATTGTTACCGGCCTCAAAGCAATAACACACCACCGTTGCATAAAAGTCCTTATCCGGACTCTCTACCTTGCTGGTATAAACCCTCATCATATATCCCTTTTCAGTTACTGTTGTCTGCACTGGGTTCGCACCATATACCTTATTAAGAACACGCAAGACACCAAACTTTTCTTCATCACCCTGGGTTCTTGATAAAGCTGTATTTTCAAAGGAATATACCATTACACTTGTATTTGAATCAGGGTTTGAAAAGTTTAATAAGCCATCGTTTCCTCCCCCTGCTTTTGTCCAGTACCCAGGAAGCTTTAAGCTCCATTTGAAGGTTTTATTTATATACTCAAACAGATCGTCACTGTCAGATAATCTGATTTCCTTATTTTTATCATTATACTTTTCAAAATCACTTAGCAGCTTATCTTCATCCATGGAATAAAATACCATTGCACCTATTGTATCTTTATACTCCCTAATAGCTTTCGTGTACTCTTTTTCCGGTAATTTTACTGAGATTTCATAAATAAAGCTGCCCTTCAATATATAAAATTCATCAACAATGTAGTCCTTGCCCCCCTGCTTTATACTTAACCTGAGATTTATGGCCTCTGTATCGGCAGTCAGGGTGTCACTCTGAGCTATAAATCTATATACTTTAGGGTTAAAATACCTCTCGTACCTTTCCTTAATCCTTTCAACATGCTCTGCCAACGTTTCGCTATCACCAAGAGCATTCATGGTAATTTTCATATAGTGTCCTGTATCTGTTCCAAGGCAGGTTGTCATAGGATCATCACCCGGCAGAATCCTGTCCCATCCGGCAGGTATATTAATGGACCAGGGCAGATATTTCGTACTCTCACTTATCGATAAATAGTTATAGTAATATGCCTTGCCATCCTTGACCTTTGATATATCTTCGACGCCTTTTACAGCACCTTTATAGCTCAAGCTGAAGGAATCAGCTATACTCTCAAAATACTTATCAGTAAGTAATTTTTCAGGCGATACCGAGTTATCGTAGCAGTTTATTGTAAAATAGTAGAAATAATTCCCTTTGTCGAAAACCTTAACTCGCAGTGATTCATCATAGTCTGTCAGTCTTGTATACTGAAAATAAGGAATAGTGGACTTCAAATCAAGCTTCGAGCTTCTTACGGCGTTGTTATATATTGTATCATTGTATAAATCTGAAAGTGACCTGCCATTTTTGCTTTCAACGGAAACCTCGAAGTAAAGACTCCTGCTTTCATTTGTTATGCCAACCTTATCTGATTTAAAGCTGTTTGATATCACTCTCGAACCTGAGGGTACTGAAAAGCTCCATCCATAATAGCTGTTACCAACCTTTGGATGACTAATTCCTCCGGTTAGAAAAGAAAGATCAGTTAAGGCTCCATCGTCTTCAAGTAATATCTTTACGCTGCCCTTCTTAAGATCACTGTATACCTTGACCGGGAAATTTGCAGTGATAAAATCCAAAGGTACCATGATTACCTTGTTTGTAACTGCAGGAGCTGCAGTCAGCTTACTCAATTCACCGTTAGAGCTGTAAGTAGTCGATCCCAAGGTTATTTTAGAAATAAACTCCCCAAATATTATGTTTATGTCATCAGCTTTGCCTTTATTAACCTCAGCTCCAATAGCAGTGGTAAACCATTCCAGCGGCAGCATAAAGGTCTTCCCTGTCATGTAAGGCTTCTCAACCCTAGAGGAAACTCCGTTTATTTTTGCAGTTGTACTTCCGGCATTGAGCTCAAGGACCAGCATGTCATTATCGGCTGCATAAACACTTATCATAGGTGAAAATATTAACGAGAATACTATAAGTATACTGATCAGAACTCTATTTTTTTTGTCATTATACCTAGAATTAATTTTTGTTGTCCTCATGGTAGTCCTTCCTTTTTACTCGTAATACAGATTTACGCTTAATTGACGTTTAAAATATATCAAGTTACTTTTCACCGAAAACAATAATTACCGAATGCTCTTTACCATCTCTCAGAAGCTTATAAACGGCTTTATCTCCCGGAAGATACTTTTTCATTTCCTCATTATAATCTATTATAGACTTAACCTTGATGCCGTTAACCGATATAAGCTTGTCATCAATCTGTATATCGTACTGTTCACTAGGGGAGCCTTTCACAATATCCCTTACGGTCAGACCTTCAATAGTACTGGTAAGCCCGTATTTTGAGGCTATACTCTCAGAAAATACTATACCCATATAGGG
>JAEZIV010000215.1 GCA_023436515.1 Bacillota bacterium | reverse complement strand
GTATGGGCGTAACAGCATCAAATTGACTGAGTAACAGCTTAATACTCTCAGGTACACCGTGGGAGTTCATAGACCTGCTCATGAGAATAAATATTTTAGCTGTTATGGATTCGCATCGCAGTGCTGTAAATATTTCCTCGGTAATCCTCTCAAAGGCCTGAATAGGTGTTAAGCTGTCATCATTAAGTATTTGTAATACATCGTGGGGGCCTGAAAGACCTAGCCTGATCAACTCCTCGTAAATCCTTTCCTTTGACTCAAAGTAGTTGAAAAAAAGTCCGGTACTTATATTTAGTCTTTTTGCAACTTCTCTAATGGTAGTTGCTTCAAATCCGTGGCTGATGATCAAATCCAGACTGCACATCAGTATTTGCTCCCGACGGTCATTTCTCTGCTGCTCTCTTTTGTTCATAGTTTTCCTCGTTGATTGCTGATATCTTGATTTCTTATATTATAGCTTCATCCCTTATGAATTACTATACTCACCTAGTGTCTGCCGGAGATAACTCCGTCTTCAAACCTTCAAGAACGCAACGCTTACAGGCTTTTTGCAACTGCGGCAGCTATGTCCTTACCACTGCTTACTGCAGTATAAAGGCCTCCGCCCACAGTAGTCCACTGACCGGCTAAGAATAATCCATCCACACCCTTGACCTTTTTGCTGATACGAGCCTTCAGTGAGGCCGGGGTCGGTGCGAAGCCTTCCCAGGAACCCTTGTAAAGATTTGCATAGCGTATATAGGTGGCAGGAGTGGCTACATCAACTACCTCAACAGCAGCCCTAAAGCCGGGAATTCTTTTATCAAGTATATTTAGCACTTCCTCGGAGAGCTCCTGCTTTCTAATTCTGTAGCCCTCGGGATTACTGTTTCTCAGTTCTTGCCAATACTCCAGGGGGCAGTTCAGCAATACCATTACACTGCTGCAGCCCTCAGGAGCCGAAGAGGGGTCGAATTCAAAGGAGCGGAGGTTAAGATAGTGGCTTGTATTGTCTGCATCAATCCGTATACCCTCAGGACATATCAAGTCCAGAGAGGATGGAAGATTGAACCTGCGGTTGAGCCCGAAGGAAACAACCGATAGTGGTTCGAACAGCTCTGCTGATTCAAATAGAGCCTCCAATTGCTTATGGGGGTATTTTCCGTCAAGCATATGCTTCAACACTGAGTATAAGTCGCAGGCAGCCACTATAGCATCAGCCTTGTGAGTAGTGCCTCCGGACTCGAGAGCGGTAGCTCTGCCGTCTTGAACAACTATTTTATCTACCTTTGATCTGAAGTGGAGGGTTCCGCCTAAGGATTTATATAGCTTTTCCATACGCGCCACTACCTCATAGGCTCCCCCGAGGGGATAGCCGGCATTGCCTCCCATCCTCGTTCCAAGCATCATCAATAAAGCCATCATGGAATAATTGGGGGACATGAGTCTGTAAATGATCTCCTTCAACAGGCTGCTCTTATAGCCTTCGGCTATATCCTTAACGGCTATCCCGACACTCTTGTTAGCCAGCTTCAGGAAGCCTCTGCAGTGTATTAAAAAATGAAGCATGTCACTGATACCAGATGGTGCACCTGCAGGCATGGTGGTTGTCATCATAGTGTTAATATCTTTGCACAGGGCTTCAATACTCATGCTGTCTTCCGGAGAAATATCCAGTAAAAAGGCCTTGAATTTTTCGAGAGTCAGAGGTATCTCGTAGGTTATACCATTTATCTCAGTTTTAAGACTCTCGGTGTTGTAAATAACTGTATCTTCCTCAAGTGCGTTAACCTCACGATATAAATCATTGAAAGGTGTGCCCGGCTTTGTGCCCACCATCCAGTGAATACAGCCGTCAAAGCGGTAGCCTTTACGCTCCCAGGCTGTACACATACCGCCTGCCTGCCCGGAAATCTCAAAAATTTCGGTTTGTATTCCCTGTTTCTGAAGATATATCCCGGCACTGAGACCTGTAAGTCCGGCTCCTATGATTAACACCTTTTTTGCCATACGACCCTCCACCTTACTTTTAATAGTAAATTATATGTGATTGATTCAAGCACTATTACGATGAACATAAGTTCAATGAACAAGTGTTCAATGTAATAATATATGGAATAGAAAAAAATGTCAATACATTTTTTAGTAACTACAGAATTGTTGACACTATGAGCCCTGTAGACGATAATGATGGTATGTAAATTACATGAGGCGGTGGAGATAATAGGTAATTCTAATAAGCACCAGAATAACATGCCAGAAGTAGATGAGAATAATAAAATAAACAGCGTGCAAGCTACAGCCTGTGAAAATAATAAAAGCATACAAGCTGCAGCCGGTGAAAAGAATAAACCTACTGTTACGGGTGGAAATAGCTTAAGCTCAAACAATACTCCAATCTATACCGGCCTAAGAAAATACGCTGAAGAGATTGAGCATATATTTCACATGCCCGGGCACAAGCTGGGCAGAGGAATTCCTGAGGAGTTTTCACAAAACCTTCTGCAGCTTGATGTTACAGAGGTAGAGGGCACCGATAACCTCCATTTTCCAGAAGGCATTATAAGGGCTGCCCAGCATCAAGCTGCCAAGGCCTTTGGTGCCGACGAAACATTTTTTCTTGTCAACGGCTCCAGCTGTGGTGTCCAGGCGGCTATTTTGAGCGTCTGCGCCAGAGGACAAAAAATAATAGTGGGAAGGGATTCACATAAATCAGTAGTTTCAGGCTTAGTACTATCTGGCGCAGAACCGGTTTTTGTCTACCCTGAGTTTAATGAGGAATTTGCCATAGCAGCCCAAGTGACCCCTGAAAGCATTGAGAAGGCCTTGGGCGCAAATCCCGATGCCTGCGCCGTGCTCATAACCAGACCAAACTACTACGGTATATGCAGTGACATCGAGAAAATCAGCAGCCTGGTCCATGCCCATGGAAAGCCACTCATAGTAGATGAGGCTCACGGTGCACATTTTGCCTTTAGCGACAGGCTGCCTCAGCCGGCTTTGCTCCACGGCGCCGATATATGTATACAAAGCGCCCATAAAACACTACCGGCAGTAACTCAGGGAGCCTATCTCCATGTAAAGGGTAACAGAGTGGACAGAGACAGGCTTGCCTTAAATCTTTCAATGCTGCAAACCTCAAGCCCCTCGTATATTATCATGGCCAGCCTTGATATTGCCAGAGACTTAATGGAGAGGGAGGGGAGTGAAAAACTGGAGGCTCTGATAGGCATAAATGAACAGTTTGCCTGTCAGCTTGAAAAAGAAGGTATATATAAGGTTCTTTCCAGCAAAAATATGGGTATAAATGCTATACAGGACCCCACCAGATTGGTTATTAACGTTAGTGGCCTTGGAATTAGCGGCTATCATACCGAGAGGATTCTAAGAGAAAAATACCGGATACAGGTGGAAATGGCTGATTTCGAAAACATCGTACTGATTACAACAGTAGCCGATACGCAAGCCGGACTTCAGGGTATATATGAAGCATTAACGGAATTGGCAGCTGTGAACAGCTGTGCAGGACAAAGCCCGGAAGGACAGAGACTTCGCAGCCTTATAAAAACACAGTATAGCAAAGGGGAGAACAAGAATTTATTAAGTCCCTGGGAGGCTTATGTAGCAGCCAAAGAGGAGCTTGAACTTGAGAGATGCTCAGGAAGGCTTTGTGCCCAAACCATAACCCCATATCCACCGGGGATACCATATTTATATCCCGGTGAAATTATTGACCCTTCGGGAATAGAATATATCAAGGGTATACTAGCTGCAGGTGGAAAGGTAAACGGGGTGGGAAATAAAAACACAATTCGTGTGATAAAAACGGGCGGCCCGGAGAACCTTCGGGGATAGAAATTTGTAAGAAAAATAATAATGAGTTTAAGAATGTTATGTTATAATAGAGAAAACTATAATTAATTGAAAATAAGCAAATAGAAACTCCTTGAAAGGAAGCTGTTAAATGCAAAAGGGTTTATTTATAACATTTGAGGGCACCGACGGATCGGGAAAAACTACACAGATAAAGCTGCTGGAGTCATATATCAGAGAAAAGGGCTATGAGGTGGTCTTGTCAAGAGAACCGGGAGGAACCAAGATCAGTGAGATAATCAGAGATATGATTCTTGATCCGGCAAACAAGGAAATAGTACCACTTACCGAAATGATATTATACGCTGCCTCCAGGGCTCAACATGTTGAAGAGGTTATAGCACCCGCGATTGACAGCGGAAGGATAGTTATTTGTGACAGATATGTAGATTCCAGCTATGCTTATCAGGGTGGGGGAAGAGGCGTGGATCTGAAGCTGATTGCCGATGTAAACAGGGTAGCAGTCAATTCTGTTGTACCTGATTTAACCTTCTTCCTGGATTTAGACCCTGAGGTAGCAATAAAGAGAAGAATAAGCTCTACTGGAGCAGACAGGATTGAACAGGAAAAGCTTGATTTCCACAAAAGGGTTTATGAGGCATACAAAAAGCTTTCCCTGCTGTACCCTGACAGAATAAAGACAATTAATGCAGCTCAATCCATAGAAGAAATATCGGCCCAAATAAAGCACTATATAGATGAACTTATATAAAATTAAAAGGGAGGTTTTGCTATGAAACTGGTATTTGCGATTGTTCACGATGAGGATGGTCAAAAGGTAATGGAAGAACTCAACAAAAACGGTTTCAGTGTCACAAAGATGTGCTCTTCAGGTGGTTTCCTCAAGGCGGGAAACACAACACTTTTAGTGGGTGTAGATGAAGATAAGCTTGACGAGGTAATAGCAATAATAGAAAAGAAATCCAAGAGTAGAAAACAGGTTATAAATACACCTGCAACACCCGGTGGAATCAATGGCATGAATGGTATGTATATGCCCTATCCCGTTGAAGTTACAGTAGGCGGAGCAACAATATTTGTCGTTGACGTTGAGAGATTCCACAAGATATAAAGAATAAGGAAATTTTTAAGAGTTTTAAAGAGTTTTTAAGAGTGTAGGAAGCTGTAGGTATTCATTCTGATGAAAGTAAGCTTTCACAGTGTATAGGGTACTTATGGAGTGGAGCGGGTTGTGAGGAAGCTTATTACAGTTAGGATGTGTTTGTCATAAAAATACAGGATTCTTCAAATAATTCAGGGCTTAAAGCCATTCCCGGCAGGGACGACCGGACAATAAGGAATGAACGTGATGCGGCATTTTCCTCATCACTTAAAAAAGTTGAATACAAGAATTATGAAGAACGTATTAGAGTATTGGCTGACAAGATACAAAGCCAGGGCAAAAAGCTTGAGAAAAAGGCTGATATACGTGACTTAAAGGTTTACAAGCAGCTTATTTCCGACTTTCTTGACGAGGCTGTTTCCCATTCCCACAGCTTTACAAAAAAAGGTTTTTTAGACAGGCGAGGCAGACACCGGGTATATGCTATCATAAAAAAAATAAATAGCGAGCTTATAGAGCTTACAAATGAAGTGCTGAAGGCAGAACAGGATAACCTCAGCATATTAAAGAAGCTCGATGATATCAGAGGACTTATTTTGGACTTATTGCTGTAATAAAATTTTTCGTTGATATGAGGATAGGAGATTTGGATGCCGTTTCATGGGTTGGGCCATAATAAAATATTGGCAGGCTTAAGGGAAGCATTAAAAAATAATAGTGTGGCTCATGCATACATATTCGAAGGGCCTGACGGAATAGGCAGAAGGGAAACAGCATTGACCTTTTCCTCAATGCTGCTGTGCTCTGTGGACCACTCGGCATGTGGGGATTGTAAATCCTGCCAGCTGTTCGCAGAGGATTCCAATCCTGATTTTCAGGAAATATATTCAAAGGATAAGAGTATTAGCGTTGACGATATAAGAAATATTTTAAAGGGGCTGGTAATCAGACCCCTTTATTCCAGCTACAAGGTAATATTGATAAATAATGCAGATTCAATGACGGTTCAGGCACAAAATGCTTTGCTTAAATCACTTGAGGAGCCTCCCCCTTATGTTATTTTTATTTTAACAGTACAGTCTGGAGCAGCCATAACG
>JAEZIV010000165.1 GCA_023436515.1 Bacillota bacterium | reverse complement strand
TTTCATGGAAGACATTAGTAGCAAAACATAATAACTCTGAGGAAACAACAAGGTCAGCGAAATAAAGTACAATTTCCCGACTCCCTAAAGTATCTGATCCTTTCCTCAATGGGCTCGCGGCCGCATTTGAGCTTGACGCCCAGGCAATCAATACATAAGAATTCTCTGGCATTTCTGGTTACCAGTTTCATATAAATAGCCTTATCGTCAGCGGATAATTTCACACTGCAGTTCACGCAATAATCAGAGTTCTGCATCTTATTTCACCAATTTAGCCCGTATAACCATGCAATCATGTGCTGGAACAACCGGTGCGAACCTCTCCTTAAATACACCTAAATCCTTATGCTCCCAGCAATCATACAAAGCCAGAGAAATTCCTGAAGCAGAAGGCAAGCCAATATCCCAAAATAGAAGAGGTATTTCTCTCTGACTGTCACTGAGGTTAAAGAAGCCAACAGCAATATCACCTTCAGTCAAAACTTTGACAAGCATAAATACATCATTTGAATGGAACCAATTAGGCTCCGGCCTGATATGATATGCTCCACGACCTTCAACATCCTGATTTATAGCAATAATGTCACCATTCATCAGAATTTTCTTGGTTTCTGTATTGGCATTGCGGATGTCACAGCCAATCATCAGTGGAGAGCCCATAATACTCCACAGGGAAAAATGAGTTTTATATTCATTGTCAGTGCAGCCACCGATTTTAGACCCGATCCAATCATTATTACTTCCGCCGTACATACCAACAACAAGCATATCCATATCATTGTGGCAGAAGGAGCCGGTATAACTTTGCTTTCCAATCTGAGATAAAGCAAGAGTTTTAATGGAATCCCAGTTGTCCTGAATATCTCCGGTGGACCTGTACATATGGGCGCCTGATTCACGTATCCAATTGTATACGTTATCTTCACCCCAATTGCAGGCAGAAAATAAAATATCTCTCCCGCTGTTTTTAAGAGCCATGCTCATTCTCTTATAGAGCAATTCCCCTGACATTTGCCTGGGTTTAAAGCAATAGTCATATTTTAAGTAGTCAACACCCCATTCTGCAAACGTCGCAGCATCCTGAAATTCATGCTCAAAGCTCCCGGGATACCCGGCACAGGTATGAGTTCCGGCACAGGAATACATACCGAACTTCAGCCCCTTTGAATGAATATAGTCAGCCAGTGCCTTCATTCCACTTGGGAATTTTGCCGGGTCGGCTACTAATTTACCATTCTCATCTCTTTGCCTTAGACTCCAACAGTCATCAATTACGATATACTCATAACCCGCATCCTTAAATCCTTCGATAATAAATCTGTCGGCTACGTCACGAATAAGCTGTTCATTTATATCCCAGGTAAAGGTATTCCAGGAATTCCATCCCATGGCAGGCTTTAAGCCTAATAGTTTTTGATTCATATTCAATCACCCTCAATAGTATTTATTAACATAATCATATGTAAATAATTAATGATTTTGTACATATGTTGTATATTATACATGTATTAAATCACACATTACAGCTTTTACATATAGATGAAAGTTGCTTGAATATGGATATTTATTGTGTGTCTAGTAGCTTCCCAAACAACTCAGACATTGATATAATGTTCATATTGTCCAATATTATTCCAAACGGAGGAAAGTGTATTGAAACATTCTAAAAGACTGTTGTGTAGCATTATTATCCTATGCAATATAGCATATTGTTTTTTACCTGTTCCAGCACTTGCACTAACGGATGACATATCCTGTCCGAGACAAATAACTGAAACCCTTACAACGGATGTCAGAAAATTCAGTATGGAAAGTGCTCAGTTAGCACAAGCAATAAGTCCGCAGCTCATAGCTTTCGATAAAGATCAAACAACAACAGCGGAGGCTATAGCTATAGAACCCGATAAAACTACAGCGCCAGCTATAACTGTAGAACCCGATACAACCACAGAACCGGCTATTACTACTACAAATTCTGGTATCAAGGTGGAAGATAAAGGAAATACTAAAGCTGGTGATGAGGAGCATTTGTGGTACAGAAAGCAGAATCCCATGAAAAAGGAGCATCAGAAGCTTTTGTGGGACTATTGCAAGCAAAGAAATATCGGTTATATAGATATGCTTGCATTGATTTATACAGAAAGCAATTTTAAAGAAAAATGTACCACAGGAAAGCATTACGGGTATTTTCAGATAAGCAGCGGGAACTGTAAGAATCTTTCGAAGACACTAAAGACCCAAAACAAGCCCTTGGACGGAGCCATCAATATAAACTGGGGCACTGCCATGTATAGTTGGATATTGGAGGATAAAAGAGTTAAGTCACTCACAGGGAAAAAACAACGTGATGTTGCTCTGTCAATATACCAAAGAGGTTCAGGGGGCTATGACAAGAAGGGTATAAGTACAAGTTTCCTAAAGGTATATTACAAAAAATGGGATAAAGTGAATGAATGGTTCGAAAAATAAACATGTCTAGGTAAAATTGCCCAACAATCTACAGGAAAGTTTGGAGAATTGTATATTTGCTGTGTAATCAGCCTGAATACTGGTGTTTGGTGGTATATTCGGGTTTGTAAATGATTAATGATAAAGTTTTAATACTAACAGTAGGAATAGTTATGATATAATTCTTTATATGTTTCAAACATGGAAACACATAAAGGGTGGAAGAAATTGGAGGAGAAAGTATATGAGTTTGGAATTAAATCAAATTAAACAAGCTATATCCAATGGTAAGACAACAGTTGGAATTGAACTGGGATCTACCAGAATAAAAACAGTACTTATTTGCGATGATTTTTCGCCAATAGCATCCGGAAGCCATGATTGGGAAAACAGCAATATTGATGGAGTCTGGACATACAGCATAGATGAAATATGGAAGGGTGTTCAGGATAGCTATCATAAAATGGTTCTTAACGTTAAAGAGAAATACGGCGTTGATGTAAAGACCACAGGAGCTATTGGTTTTAGCGGTATGATGCATGGATATATGGCCTTTGATAAAAATAACAATCTCTTAACTCCTTTCAGGACATGGAGAAATAATTTTACAGGACAGGCTTCGGAAGAACTTACAGCTTTGTTTAATTACCCTATTCCTCAGAGATGGACTGTGGCTCATCTTTATCAGGCTGTGCTTAATCAGGAAAAGCATATTACCGAGATTGATTTTGTAACTACCATTGCTGGATATATTCATTGGAAGTTGACAGGGCAGAAGGTGCTTGGTATAGGCGAAGCCTCAGGTGTATTTCCCATAGACCTGAGTACAAAGGATTATAATAAGAAAATGATAGGTCAGTTTAATGAACTGGTCAGCCCGAGAAATCTTCCCTGGAAGCTTGAAGACTTATTGCCTGGGGTGTTGGTTGCCGGCGCAGAGGCGGGAAATTTGACTGAAGAGGGAGCAAGGCTTCTGGATGTTACCGGTCAGCTTCAGGCTGGTATACCACTTTGTCCTCCTGAAGGAGATGCCGGAACCGGAATGGTTGCGACAAACAGTATATGTGCCCGTACAGGAAATGTGTCAGCGGGAACCTCTGTTTTTGCAATGATTGTACTCGAGAAGGATTTATCCAGAGCTTATTCGGAAATAGACCAGGTTACTACTCCTGACGGAAAGCTGGTAGCAATGGCTCACTCAAACAACTGTACTTCTGACTATGATGCATGGATTGGTCTGTTTGCAGAATCAATTAAGGCTCTGGGCTTTGAAGTAAGTAAACCCAAGCTGTATGATACTCTTCTTGAAATGGCACTCAAGGGTGATCCGGATTGCGGAGGTCTTTTGGCATATGGATATATTTCAGGTGAGCATATTACACACTTTGAAGAGGGTAGACCCATGTTCGGCAGATCTTCAAAGAGCAACTTCAACCTGGCAAACTTTATGAAAGTTCATTTATATACAGCACTTGGCGCTTTGAAAACAGGTCTGAACATACTATTTGAGCAGGAAAATGTAGAGGTAGACGAGATTCTTGGTCACGGCGGCTTCTTCAAGACAAAGGAAGTTGGACAGAAAATAATGGCTGCTGCTTGTAATGTTCCGGTAGCCATTATGGAGACAGCCGGAGAAGGCGGAGCATGGGGTATTGCACTCCTTGCATCCTATCTTGTGAACAAAGGCGATAAGGAATCCCTTGAGGAATTCCTTAAGGAAAGAGTTTTCAAAGGCAAGCAAGGAAGCAGAATTGATCCAAATCCAGCTGATGTAGAAGGCTTTAATGAGTTTCTGAAGCGTTATAGAGCCGGACTTGCAATTGAGAGGTCAGCTGTTGAAAATTTGATATAACTCAGTTGGCTACTCCAGTAGATTTCTTTTAAAAGTGGCTCCCGAAGGTAATATACCTCCGGGAGCTTTTATAGTTAGCCGGTTATTCGAACCTGCACCTCCACAAAATGCTTGCTAATTATGTTATAAAAAGTCTTAAGGAAAAAAGTCGTATTTCCTATATTATATGGGAAAAGAATACTATTCTGTTGAATCATTTAGGATTTATGATAAAATATTCTAATATATAGAAACATAATAAAGGTACATTTGTATGATTTTTACTTTTGCATTGTGGGCTTTTGCCATCTTCTTTTTATATACAGGCAGCAACAACAAGCTAAATAGATGGATAGCCATTTGTTTTCTTGTCTGCTCAATAGGTACTTTAAAAGAGTATGCTAAGGACAGTATTGTACCCATCCTATTAGTTATTTACTCTGGAGTAAGCTATAGCACCTATGTAATGGTAGATAGCGTACTTACAGCAGTGTTATATCTTCTAATGCCCCTATGCTTCATAACAATGGCTATGTATTTCTCTGGATATCAAAAGTGCGAAAAAAAAGTAATACTATTAGTACAGTTTTTTACCGGGCTGATAATATGTATTTTGCTAATAGTCTATAATCCTATTTATTTCAAATATTATCAAAACCACAATAGAAATTTCTGGTATGCAATGTCCGCTTATAATATCGGATATGCCATAGCAGGCTGTATTATAATGTTCAAGGGTTTACAAAATGAAAGTGATTTAAAGGCTAGACGTAAAAATAGAATATCTATGGAGATTTTTTTATTCCCATATTTCTTTTGGCTGTTTAGCATATTTGTGGTTCACTTATTTGATATCTCTATTCTTAAGCAGCTTTGGAGAGGGAATGTAAATCTTGTTATACTGGTATTGGGATATTACATATATATGGCTTACAAAGAAGGTATTATGGGTCTTCGAGTTTCACTTGTAAAATACGACTGGAATTCTCAATTAAGGTCAATAAATACAAGTACTCAATATATAAATCATATGCTAAAAAATCATGCAACAAAAATCAGTTGGTCGGTAGATAATCTGCGAAAAAAATTTGGAGAAAGCCAAATTGAGGAGCTTGATATTATTGAACGTTCTACAAAACAGCTTATTGACTTTACCGAGTGTACCAATAAGTGCCTGACGCCAAAGCAGGCGGGAGATGAGTTGTGCAGCGCTTCAACCATAATACATGAGGCTATTGAAGCCTTTACACCAATTAAAAGGGAGACAGTCAGAATTATCGAAAATATTGTTGAGGACATGTTAATCAGGTGTGATGCACAGAGTATGGTTGAGGTAATTTATAATTTAATAAAGAACGCCTCTGAAGCTATTACCGACAATGGAAAAATAGTGATTTCAGCATATAAAAAAGATGACGGATACTGTATTGAAGTCATGGATAATGGTATAGGTATTTCTAATGAACAGATTGACAATTTATTTACACCCTTTTATACAACGAAAAAGAACAATATTAATTTTGGTATTGGTCTCCCCTACTGCAAAAGCGTAGTTCAAGCTCATGGGGGCTCTATACGGGTTAACAGCTGTAAAAATATTACGCAATTTATCCTGTATTTTCCGGCAAAAAGAATTAGACGTAAGGAGGGCACACCAAGTGAGCAATAGGATAAAGATACTGATTGTAGAAGACGATGGGGATTTTGCTTTCCTAATAAAGCAGCAGCTCTCCAAGGAGCCGGATTTTCAGCTGATGGGAATTGCAGCGACACCCTCGGAAGCCTTAAGACTTGCAAATAGTTATCAGCCTGAAATAGTTATTATGGATTTGAATCTCTCCATATCAGAATTTGACGGTGTGCAGGTATCAAGGGATATCAGACTTCGAACAGGGGCAAAAGTGATCATTTTGACATCTCTTGAATCTGAAAAGGTGGTGGAATATGCTGTTAAGAAGTCCTTTGCTTCAGATTATCTCTACAAAAGTCAGTTTTCTCTGCTTTGCGATACTATCCGTTATGTAGCCAGAGGTGCAACTCCACACCAAATGCTTATTAGAAAGCTCATTCTAGAGGATCTTTCGATAGCCGAGAAAAGTGTACTGGATATGATAATCGGAAAAAACATTGATATAAAATCTTCCAACAAGACAATTTCTAACCAAAAAACCAGTATACTTAAAAAACTGGGTTTAAAAAATACAAGTGAATTAATAAGAATCCTTGGATAATATGGGGGCTCAGGTTTTTCACAGTTTATTTTAAGGGAATCAACTACATATTAAAATTTGTAGAATTAATTACGAATTCATTTTTATTAAAGTCTAGCAGTCCTTCATCCCGCATACTTCCTAATTCTCTTGATAGAGCACTCCGGTTTACACATAAGAAATCAGCGAGCTCATCTCTGGAAAATGGGATTTTAAATCTGCAGTTACCTGACTTTTTTATTTGCATTGAAAAATACACTATAAGCTTCTCTCTTGTGGACCTCTGTGATAGGATCTCAATCCTGTTATTCAGGAATATATTTTTCTGGGCGATAAGCTGAAGGAGGTTTTTAATAAGTGTGGCATGAAAGCTGCAGGAGGAACTGCAGGAGGTTACAATTCGGTTAATCTGGATATACACAATCTCACAGCCTGTGGTTGCAAGTACGGTTACAGGTATTCTATTAATATTTGCACAAGCAAAGGCTTCACCAAAAATATCACCCTCACACAATTCTGACATAATGGTTCTGTTTCCCATTGCATCTTCCTTAACAATCTGCGCCGATCCTGCTACTATAATACCCACAGAGGAGACCTGACTGTCAGACAGCAGAATAATATCGTTCTTTTTATAGAGCTGAGTTTTAGCCCCAAGACAGCTCAGTAAAGTATCCAATTGCTCTATGGCAATGTTATCAAATATCTGTGTTGACTTTAATAATTGTAAATATTTTTTCATAAATTTTCTCCTTGTTGCAAATGCAACCGATTTTATGGTTTTAGTCTAGTACAATAAATACATAAAGTCAATGTTTAACCAATTTTAACAGTGGTTACCTAAGTGTTAAAACCCTTAAGGATATAAGAAAATAAGGAGGAAATTAATTATGTCAGACATGTTTTGTTATCAATGTGAACAAACAATCGGTGGAAAGGCCTGTACCGGTGCTGCAGGAGCCTGTGGCAAAAAGGCTGATACATCAAACTTTCAGGATAAGCTTACAGGTGCTTTGATAGCATTGGCCAGAGCTGCTGAAGGGGGTCAGCCCACAGAACAAACTAACAGAGTAGTAATTGAAGGCTTATTTACAACAATAACAAATGTCAGCTTTGACAATGCTTCAATTAGCAGACAAATTGCATGTATTGAGAATGAAAAGGTATTGCTCGGAGCAGCATCCTCTGAGAATTATGATATGAACAGGCTTTGGAATGACAATGAGGATATTAGGTCACTTAAATCATTGATACTCTTCGGAATCAGAGGAATGGCAGCATATGCTTATCACGCACTTGTTTTGGGCTATAATAGTGATGAGGTAAATAGTTTTTTCTATAAAGCACTTAGAGTTATGGGAGAGGACCTTGGAGCGGATCAATTGCTGCCTGTAGTTATGGAAACAGGTAAGGTAAATCTTACCTGCATGGCTTTGCTCGACCAGGCTAACACCGAAACATATGGCACTCCAGTTCCTACAAAGGTTCCTTTAACTATTGAAAAAGGACCGTTTATCGTAATTTCCGGGCATGATTTATATGATTTACATCTATTACTTGAGCAGACAAGGGATAAAGGAATAAACATATATACACACGGTGAAATGCTGCCGGCACATGCTTACCCAAAGCTTAAGGCATACCCGCACCTGAAGGGCAACTTTGGAACCGCATGGCAGAATCAGCAGAAGGAATTTGAAAAATTACCCGGAGCAGTGCTGTTTACAACCAACTGCTTGATGCCTACAAAGCCCAGCTACCATGACAGAGTATTTACAACGGAGGTTGTGGCTTATCCTGAAATGGTCCATATTGATGATAATAAAGACTTCACTCCGGTCATAAACAAGGCTCTTGAATTGGGAGGCTATGCGGAGGATGTCAGAATGACCGGCATTAACGGTGGTGATACCGTTACTACAGGGTTTGCAAGAGGAACTGTCCTCTCGGTTGCAGACAAGGTAATCGAGGCAGTAAAAGCCGGAGCAATTAAACATTTCTTCCTTGTGGGAGGCTGTGACGGGGCCAAGGTTGGCAGAAATTATTACACTGAATTTGTCCAGAGAACCCCAAAGGATACTGTGATTTTGACGTTGGCCTGTGGTAAGTTCCGCTTTAATGACCTTGATATTGGTGAGATAGGTGGGCTGCCAAGAATAATGGATATGGGTCAGTGTAATGATGCTTACAGTGCGATACAGGTGGCATCAGCGCTGGCAGGGGCCTTCAATTGCGACATAAACGATTTACCTTTATCACTGGTGCTATCCTGGTATGAACAGAAAGCTGTATGTATTCTCCTTACCTTGCTTTCACTTGGAATTAAAAACATATACCTTGGACCTACACTGCCTGCATTTATTTCACCTAATGTTCTTAATATATTGGTTGAAAACTTTAATATCAGTCCTGTATCCACTCCGGATGCGGATCTGAAAAAAATCCTCGGATAACACATAAAAGGGCCGTCTAATAATTGAAACATAATATAGTAAGTACTATGTAAATTATCCCAAGTAAAATAAAAACACCTTATATTACAGCAGGAAATCTGTTGTAATATAAGGTGTTTTTCTGTAGACTATATATGTATTGGACATTAAGATAAAGGAGGCAATATGAAAAAGTTTATAGCTGAATTCAAGGAATTCATATCCAGGGGAAGTGTAATTGATCTTGCTGTTGGTATTATAATAGGTACCGCATTTACTGCTATAGTGAACTCACTGGTAAATCAGATAATCATGCCTGCCATAGGCTTCCTGATAGGCGGACTTGATTTGTCACACCATACATTTCCGTCGAATGCTGCCGAAGGAGAAGCTGCAATACGCTACGGAGCGTTTATACAGCAAATTATCAATTTCTTAATAATCGCCTTTGTTGTATTCTGTATGGTCAAAGTAATCAATATTATTAGAAGAAAGAAAGAGAAAGAGGAAGAACCTGCTGCTCCAAGTAAGGAAGTTCAGCTCCTGACAGAGATAAGAGATTTGCTTAAAAAGGACAAATAAAGTAGATAAGAAAACTCAAAGTGCAGCCGTTGTGATAGGCTGCACTTTGAGTTTTCTTTTGCAAAAGTAATACAGAAGCTCCATCAGTCTGACAAACACAAGCCCTCGAAATATTCTGAGACCGGATAGCCTTGTGTTTTCCAGTTGTCTGTTATACTGAACCAGTTAATATTTATGAGGGTAAGGACCTGAATAGCTATCTGAAAAAGAAAAAGGCAAGCCAGATGCTCTGACTCACCAATACGCTAAATTAGTTATTGCTTATACTTATCGACAAAATTTATTATCCTATAAACTGCTGTGTCCAATATAATCTGCCGCTTGAATTTTTTGCTATACCAATGCCTATCTCAGTAAAGGAAGCTTTTAAGATATTAGCTCTGTGACCGGATGAATTCATCCAGCCATTCATTACCTGCTCAGGAGTTGTTTGTCCCATAGCGATATTTTCACCGGCTGTTCTGTAGCTTATACCAAATTTCTTCATCATATCAAAAGGTGAACCATAGGTTGGAGAGTTGTGATCAAAGTAATTATTCTTTGCCATATCCTGTGATTTCAAGGTAGCTACCTTGCTTAATTCTGTATTCATCTTCAATGAATTAAGACCTGCTTTTGCTCTTTCTGCATTAACAAGCTCCAGTACCCTGGTTTGAAATGCGGAATATTCCCCGGTTGTGGTGGGTGAAGCAGGATTAGCTGTTCCAGTTGAATTACTTGTACCGGCTGCTGGTTTGGTAGTAGTCGAATTATTTGTACCGGCAGCTGGTTTGGTAGTTGTTTGTGGCTTACTTGTGCCGGTGGTCGGCTTTGTTGTAACAGATGGCGTCTTTATTACAACAGGCTGCTTTACGCATGAAGCTGAAGGATTTTGACTTAATATTTTATCTAGTAAGGTTTTAATATTGTTTGTAGTGGTCTGCTGATTATTTGTTTGGTTCTTGACCTCAATATTATTAGTTTTTGTATTGGCAGCCTTAACTGGGGGGATATCTTGATTTTTCGAGGAGTTACTAGGTTTCTCGGCTTCTGATTTAGCAGTATCACACAGTTTCTCGGCCTCTGATTTAGCAGAAGCGACCTTGGCAGTGTAAGATGGTTTTGCAGCTTCATTACTCTGCTTTTTTTCCGCAGCTGCATCACTGGTAACTCCTGTGGATGCTTCAAGGCTGTTAGCACTTACTGCCTTCCCGGCTATCTCTGTAGTTTGTGCAGGATTATTGCTCATATCTGATGTGATTTTGTCTAATAGACTTGCATTACTGTTAAATGCAAAAGCTGATACTAATAATGCACATGCTGCTATAGATGATATTACTATTTTCTTTTTGTTATTCATAATGACCTCCCTTTATCTTACTAAATTTTACGTGTTTTTGTTCATGTCAATAATCAGCGTTTTTGACGATGCTTTTGTACAATGCTTTAATTCAGCGTAATAATTTATCAGCTTCCGGGTATGGATATTATGTTAACACTAGTTGACTAATCAAACAACCCCCCAATTAATACCAACAGGCTTAAATCAAGACGTACAGCGATTTGGGTAAATGGGGGGAATCGAAGAGGAACAGGAATGGGTCAAAAATATGCAGAATCACGTTTGCAAATAGGGCTTATAAATATTGTTTATCAATGGTATAATGAGGGAATAAATTAGGCGGTATACTATATCGCTAGGTTGAAACAATATATGTGAGGGTGATTTTTGTGATGGAATGGTTGAGCAACCAAAATCATATTTTACTTGCTTTACTTGCTACACTGATGACATGGGGATTAACTGCTCTGGGTGCAGCAATGGTGTTTTTCTTTAAGAACATTAACAAAAGGGTGCTTAACACCATGCTGGGCTTTGCAGCCGGAGTAATGATTGCAGCCAGCTTTTGGTCTCTGCTTGCACCTGCAATCGAAATGGCTGAGGATTCGGCTCTGCCAGCTTGGCTGGTGGCAGCATTCGGTTTTTTGGGCGGAGCAGCTTTTTTATACCTTGCAGATAGAATAATTCCTCATATGCACTTGAACTCGGGAGAGGGAGAGAAGGAAGGTGTTTCTACAAACCTTAAGCGCAGTGTATTACTTGTTTTTTCAATAACTCTGCACAATATACCTGAGGGACTTGCAGTAGGTGTAGCTTTCGGAGCTGTTGCAAACGGCATTGGTGATGGTTCCATGATGTCTGCAATAGCCATTGCAATAGGTATAGGTTTGCAGAATTTTCCAGAGGGTGCCGCTGTATCTATTCCATTAAGACGGGAAGGACTATCCAGAAGCAAGAGCTTTTTATACGGTCAGGCTTCAGGTATAGTAGAGCCTATTGCAGGTGTGCTGGGAGCCTCCCTTGTAATGTTCGTAGAGCCGGTGCTGCCTTATGCGCTGGCATTTGCCGCAGGAGCAATGATATACGTTGTTGTTGAGGAACTTATTCCTGAGGCTCAAAGCGGTTCACATAATAGTACACATTTTGCCACGGCGGGATGCATTATAGGCTTTACTATTATGATGATTCTGGATGTAGCACTTGGATAAAAATGAAGGAATTCAAAATTGGCCGGCAGAATATGCCGGCCATAAATATTGTCAATTAGCGATTTTATTACGTTTTTCTAACGAGGGTGGAATCCCATAATATTTCTTATATAGCTTGCTGAAATAATAAGCATCCTCATAGCCTACATTTCTTGCAACAGCCTTAATGGGCATGTTTCCGTTACTCAACAATTCATTGGCCTTTGTAAGGCGTATACGTATTAGGTGGTTAATCGGAGATTCACCTGTTTCTTCTTTAAATATCTTTGATATGTATACCGGACTTAAATACATATTATGTGCAAGTCTATAAAGAGAAATCTGCTTCATATAGTTTTGACTTAGGTATTGAAGTATGGTATTAACAATATTTGTCTTCTCAGAGTTGGGAATATTCAATCTGGCCTTATCGGATTTTTCCTTATTTGCAGACATCCCTCTATATAATAATGATGTCAGCTTAAGCATATTTGCCTTAATAAACAGGTCACAATAAGGTTCGTTTTTCTCCTGCTCCAAAAGTGTGTCATTGATGCATTTGATAATTTCCGGTTGGAAAAGTGGCATATTGTAAATAAGGTCTGCCTCAGGACCTATTAAATAATTATGAGGGAGATTTTTAAGCTGAAAATCACTCAAGGCATAATTAAATTCTTCAACCTGGACTCCTTCAGGTATAACCTTTAAATGATTTACCCCGGGAGTCATAATTATTATGTTACCTTTGCTTACTTCATAACTTACACCATCAATTATGTATGTAAAGTTTCCTGACAAAACAATCTTAACCTCGCTGAAATCATGAGTGTGACTGTCTAATTTAGTTTTACTATTAACTACACTGATAAATGCATATAAAAGAGTGGGCTTAAAGCATTCAGCATTTACTTCGGGCAAACACAAACGAAATCACTCCTATTGTAAATATTAGCTTGTTATTAAACTATGTTTATTTGATAATAACAGCTTCCGAGCATTTTAGTCTTTATTTATTCTGTTTACAGTATTAGTAATATGTTATCATAAACTTTAGTTTATTCAAATGAAAACTATTTAAATAATAGATTAAATGTAACCAATTTATTACGTATAACATGGAAACTTTTTGCTTTCAACAATTTTGCGATTGTACAACACACTGTTCTTGACAAACTCTCCAGAAAAGATAAAAATATACATCATGAGTGAAAGAATATCCATTTAATAAGGTTACTTACTCTTTATAATAGTACTAAGTAACATCTTAAGGGGAAGGAACAAAAAATATGAAAAATGTCAAATGGGTTTGGGGTTATATATCTAAATATAAGCTCCTGATTTGTATTAGCCTGATACTTGTGCTTATAGCC
>JAEZIV010000136.1 GCA_023436515.1 Bacillota bacterium | reverse complement strand
TCCTACTTCCTTCAAAAGCTGAAAGTTCTGAACATTTCTTGCGCCGATTTGGAACATATCAACATAGGGAATTGAAAGCTCAACAGCCCTATCACTGGTTACCTCCGTTATAATCTGAAGACCAGTTTCCTCCTTCGCTGCCTTTAAAAGTTTAAGGCCATCCTCTTCAAGACCCTGGAATGCATATGGAGAGGTACGGGGCTTAAAGGCGCCGCCTCGTAGGAATTGAGCGCCTGACTTCTTAACTGCCCTGGCAGCCGCCATAATTTGCTCATAGCTTTCAACCGCGCAGGGGCCTGCCATAATAGCCAGTTCCTTTCCGCCGATCTTTACACCGTTAACATCCACAACACTGGGCTCAGGTCTAAAGGTTTTTCCTGCCAGCTTAAAGGACTCCACTATAGGTACCAGCTTTTCAACTCCCGGCATCAATTCCAGTGGAATATCCCGCAAAACACTTTTGTCTCCAATAATACCAATAATGGTTCTCTCGGTTCCTTGAGAGATGTGAACTCCCAGACCGGAGTTCTTTAAAACACCAATAACATCGTCGATCTGCATTTGATTCGACTTTGGATTCATTACAATAATCATACAATCATCCTTTCTACCATTTTACGTTTAGTTAAAGCTCTAATCCATGCTACTTGGCCGTTGGACGGGATATCCTTCAAATTTCACGGCCGCTACAATAAATATTATATAGTATCCCGGGAATTTAATAAACCAAAAAGTAATTATGTCTTTTTCCACGAGGAAAATATTGTGGATATAATTGATAAAATATAAATAAAATAACAAAAAATCGGATAGAATATATTCAATAAACAAATAAAAAGAAAATTTTTTAAATTATTAAAGGAAAATGCTCTAAAAAATAGAATAGATAATACAATGAATTTGTTAAAACTGCTGAAAATTTAATAATACGGTTAGAGTAATCATATGAAATAATCATTATATATTGCAGGTTGATAGGTTGTTCAGAAATATGGTCTTAATCTACTCTGTTTATTCTTTTACAACTCCTTCCTTATGGGGAGGTGGCTAGACTTGGCGGGAATATTTGGATACCCAAAGGTAAGACAGCATACTTTTGCCTGAGGTGTTCCTTATATACAGTGTGAAACGATTAAAGTTAATAAGGGGGAATGATTATGAAGGACTATACCGTACAAAAGTTACGGAATATTTGCCTCATGGCTCACGGTAACGCAGGTAAAACTACTCTTGCGGAGGCTATGCTATTTAATACCGGAGTCCTGGACAGATTCGGCAAGGTGACTGATGGCACAACCACAACGGACTATGATCCGGAGGAAATCAAACGTAAAATATCCATTAGTACTGCTATGGCGCCATGTGAATGGAAGGATCATAAGATTAATGTAATTGATACTCCCGGTTATTTTGATTTTGTAGGAGAAGTAATGCAGGGTATACGTGTAGCGGAAGGTGCTGTTATAGTAGTTTCTGCAAAGAGCGGTGTCTCTGTTGGAACTGAAAAGTCATGGGCGTATGCAAAAGAGAACAATGTGGGCAAAATTTTCTTTATTAACAAAATGGATGAAGAAAATGCAAACTTTTATGCCGCACTGGACAAGATGACAAGTAAGTTCGGAAGTAGTATTATTCCTTTTCAGCTTCCTATCTATGAAGCTGAAAAATTTGTTGGTTATGTAGACATAATCAATATGACTGCGAAAAAATTCCAGAAGGATAAGACGATTGATATTGCCATTCCTTCGGATTTAACAGATAAAGTTTCCAAAATTAAAGACACCTTGAATGAACTTATTGCCGAGACAGACGAGGCACTTATGGAGAAGTACTTCGGTGGAGAGACCTTTTCCAACGAGGAATTACAGCAGGGTATAAAGTCCGGAGTTGCAGATGGTACTATTTCTCCTGTTTTCTGCGGTTCTGCCATGCAGAATAGCGGGGTTCAGGAACTGATGAATGCCATAGTTGAATATATGCCTTCACCTGATAAAAAAAGCTTTAAGGCAATTAAGGCTGGAACAGATGATGTAGTAGAAATAGCTCCGCTTCCTGAAAAGCCCTTGGCTGCTTTAGTGTTTAAGACTATAGCAGACCCCTTTGTAGGCAAGATATCCATGTTCAGAGTTTACTCAGGAACGTTGAAGGCTGATTCCTCAGTATATAATACAACAACTGAAAGGCTAGAGAAGATAGGTCAGTTATTTATAATGCGAGGTAAAAAGCAAATACCTACCGATAAACTTATTGCCGGTGATATCGGCGGAGTAGCCAAGCTGACCGGAACAAACACCAATGATACATTCTGTGATCAGGCCAATAAGGTTGTTTTAAGCAAGATAGTATTCCCGGAGCCGGCACTATCCCTTGCGGTAGAACCCAAGGCTAAGGGGGATGAGGAAAAGATCAGCTCAGGCTTGAACAAACTCCAGGATGAGGATCCAACCTTCAAGGTATCAATAAATGCTGAAACAAAACAAACCTTGATTTCGGGTGTTGGGGAACAGCATCTCGATGTTATTGTAAGTAAGCTAAAGGCTAAATTCGGAGTTGGTGTAAACCTTATTGACCCAAAGGTACCTTATAGAGAGACTATAAAGAAGAAGGTTAAGGTTGAGGGTAAGCACAAAAAGCAATCAGGTGGACATGGACAATATGGTCACGTTTGGATTGAATTTGAGAGGGGAGATAAGGAAGACCTTGTTTTCGAAGAGAAAATATTTGGCGGTTCAGTTCCGAAATCATACCATCCGGCAGTTGAAAAGGGCTTGAGAGATGCAATAGTCAAAGGTGTTCTGGCAGGATACCCTGTGGTGTATTTGAAAGCAACACTTGTAGACGGTTCCTATCATGATGTTGATTCTTCTGAAATGGCCTTTAAAATAGCTGCAAGACTGGCCTACAAAAAAGGTCTGCCAATGGCGTCTCCTGTGCTCCTTGAGCCAATAGCACATGTTGAGGTTTATGTGCCAGACAACTACATGGGAGATATAATCGGAGATTTGAACAAGAGACGTGGAAGAATTCTTGGTATGAACCCTCAGGAAAACGGATTACAGCAGGTTGAAGCCGAGGTTCCTCAGTCAGAAATGTTTAAATATGCCACAGATTTAAGGTCAATGACTCACGGCCGCGGATACTTCAAGCTCTGGTTTGAAAGGTATGAGGAAGCTCCTGCAATTGTAGCCAATAAGATCATTGAAGAGGCGAAGAAGAATATGATTGAGGATGTTGAAGAATAACATATTTATCAGCAGCTCGTTGAAAAAATGATTTCAAAATTAAAAAGTGAGCCTTCGGGCCAAGGTCATTATGTTAAGGCTTTAATTTAAAATGTGAACATAGAATGTAGAACAGAGTATGTTAAAATGCATACCCTGTTCTTTTTTTGTATAAAATTCAGGTAAAATACCAAATTGCCGATGAAAATCTGAATTTAGGCAAGCATTACAATTTTTTGTTAAGACACCTTTGTATATTACTTTTTTGTAGAGGAATGATATTTATATGTTTAATTCACTGAAAAAGCGGAGGTAAATATATGCGGTATTATAAAACAAAAGCTCACCGGCCTGAAGCTGAAACAGTAGTGTATATGAAGAGTCCGGAGGAGATCAACAAGCTATATCCTGAATTTGTACCCTCATATTGGGAGTGGATATTACCTCAAGAGCAGGTCAAAATAGTTAACCGTCTAAATGAGATTACTAAATCTGGCAAAGCAGAAAGCTGAATGTTTCAAGCTTACTCATAATAAAGGATTTCAGGCATATTTATTATTATGAGCCTTTAATACACGTAAAAAAAGGATTGCAAACAATTCAGAAATGTAATATACTTGAACTAAGGTCAAAGATAGTCAAAATCAGTTAAATTATTGGAGGTATTAATGTGGCAAGTTTAAGTGATATTATTGAAACCTTTATAAAGCAAATGATTACCGACACCAATGGTTCTATTGAGATACAGAGAAATGAACTGGCAAATCAGTTTAACTGTGTTCCTTCACAGATAAATTATGTAATATCAACAAGATTTACGACTGATAGAGGTTATTATGTAGAAAGCAGAAGAGGCGGCGGAGGGCATGTGAGGATTAAGCGAATAAACATGACAAGACCGGGCAATTATCTAATGCACATAGTATCATCAATGGGAACAAGCATATCACAGCAATCTGCTGAGGTGTTTATAAATAATTTTATTGATTACGATGTTATAAGTGAGAGAGAGGGTTATATTATGAGGGCAGCTGTAAGTGATAAGGTAATTGGGTCAATCCCAATGCCCGAGCGGGATATAGTCAGGGCCACGCTGCTGAAAAATATGATAATGAGTTTATTAGTCTAAAGTGGTTGAGGTGATTTTATGCTATGTCAAAATTGTCAGCAAAAGGCTGCAAATGTGCACTTTACTCAGATTATGAATAACGCAAAGGTGGATATATACCTTTGTGAGCAATGTGCCAAGGAAATCAGTCAAGGGGATTTTGTATCTCCCTTTGGCTTTAATGATCTTATTAAGGGTTTGTTTACCACACAATTGAGGCAGGAAGTACCTGAGACACTCAAATGTAAAAACTGCGGTATGGAATACGAAGAGTTCCTTAAAAGCTCCAGAGTAGGCTGTGCCAGCTGTTACAAGGCTTTTGAAGAAAAGCTGGACCCTATTATAAAGAGGCTTCACGGAAATGCTGAGCATCATGGCAAGATTCCATTGAGAGTGAGCAGCAACGTAAGCATTACAAATGAAATAGAGAAGCTGAAGCAGCAGCTGAATGAATCTATAAAGAAAGAGGAGTATGAAGAAGCAGCCAGATTACGTGACAGAATACGTGCAATGGAGGTGGGAGAATGAGCAGCATACCTTCAGAGAGAGGACCTGAACTTGATATAGCAGTATCAAGCAGAATCAGACTTGCGAGAAATTTTGCAGATATACCCTTTTCCGTTAAAATGACTCCAAAGCATCAGGCTACGCTTGTGAAAAGAATGCAGGGAATAATTGGAGATTATACCCTATACGGAAAGCTTATGTTTGCAGATATGACCTCCATGCACCCAATTGACAGGGTATCACTAATGGAAAGGCATCTTATAAGCCCGGACCTTGCTGAATCCAAGGGTAATAGTGGAGCCTATATAAATGAGAATGAAAACGTAAGCATAATGGTTAATGAGGAGGATCACATCAGAATTCAGGCGATTTTCCCTGGTATTCTGTTGGAAAAGGCATATAAGATATGCGATGAGATTGATACTATTATCGCTCAAAAGGCTGACTATGCCTTTGATAATAAATATGGCTTCCTTACCAGCTGTCCTACAAACCTGGGTTCAGGAATGAGAGCGTCTGTTATGCTGCATTTACCTGCATTGGTTATGACAGGCTATATGAAATCCATATTGGAGAGCTGTGCGAAGCTTGGTGTTGCTGTAAGAGGTATATATGGTGAGAACAGTGATGCAGTTGGGGATATGTTTCAGGTATCCAATCAAATCACTCTTGGGCGCAAGGATGATGAAACAATAGCCGCCATTGACGCCATCTGCAAGCAAATAATTGACAGGGAAAAGGCCCTGAGGTATCAGCTGTACAAGCAGAATGTATATAAGTTTGAGGATAGGATATATAGATCTCTCGGGCTTTTACAAAATGCGAGAATCCTTACAACTCAGGAATGCTTTAAGATCTTGTCCGATGTTAGACTTGGAGTAAGTATGGGAATAATAAAAGATATCGGAATTCAGACCTTGAATGAAATACTTGTTATGTCTCAGCCCGCCACACTGCAAAAAATTGCGGGAAGGCCCCTTGAACAGGAGGAAAGAGACATTAAGAGAGCCGATTTGATAAGGACAAAAATTAATTAAAATAGTTAAACTAAAACAAAAAATATTTATATTTACAAACCTAAGATGGAGGTGTATAAAATGTATCAACGTTTTACAGAAAAAGCAGAAAGAGCCATTACCTTCTCGCAGCAAAGCGCTGTTGAATTGGGACATAACTACGTAGGCACAGAGCATATCCTACTTGGCCTTGTAAAGGAAGGTACCGGAGTTGCCGCCCGGGTTCTTCAAGCTCAGGGAATAACAGAGGAAAAAATACTGCGAGAAATAGATGAACTAATAGGCAGAGGTGACACAGTAGGTGATACTCCGGTAGGGTTTACCCCAAGAACAAAACGCGTTCTGGAACTGGCCTTTAAGGAAGCAAGGAGAATGGGACAGGGCTATATAGGCACTGAGCACCTTTTGCTTGGAATAATGAAAGAAGGAGAAAGCGTTGCAGTAAGGATAATGATGGATCTTGGTGTTGATCCTCAGAAGCTCCTCAATGAGCTTGTAAAAATTTTAAATGAAGAAACCCCCGGTTCCAATGGTTCGCCAAAGAGCAGCAGTACAAGCTCCAGCACTCCCACCCTCAACCAATTTGGGCGAGACCTGACAGATATGGCCCGGGACGGTAAGGTAGATCCTGTTATAGGCAGAGATAAGGAGATTGAAAGAGTTATACAGATTCTCAGCAGAAGAACAAAAAACAATCCTTGCCTGATAGGTGAGCCTGGAGTAGGAAAAACTGCAATTGCTGAGGGGCTTGCTCAAAAAATTGTTGAAGGGAACATACCTGAGATTTTAAGTGACAAGAGAGTGGTAACCCTTGATTTATCATCAATGGTTGCCGGAGCAAAGTATAGAGGTGAGTTTGAGGACAGGCTGAAAAAAGCCATGGAGGAAATACGCAAAGCAGGAAATGTTATTCTGTTTATAGATGAACTCCATACCATTGTAGGTGCCGGTGCCGCTGAGGGTGCCATCGATGCTTCAAATATTTTGAAGCCCTCACTGGCAAGAGGAGAAATTCAAGTAATCGGCGCTACCACACTGAATGAATACAGGAAGCATATAGAAAAGGATGCTGCTCTTGAGAGGAGATTTCAGCCAATAACTGTTGGGGAGCCATCAAAGGAGGAGGCTGTAGAAATACTCAAGGGTGTAAGGGATAAGTACGAAGCCCATCACAGAGTAAAAATCACAGACGATGCGTTGGAAGCTGCAGTTAGGCTTTCTGACAGATATATAACCGACAGATTTCTTCCTGACAAGGCCATAGATCTGATAGACGAAGCAGCTTCCAGGATCAGGCTAAAATCCTTTACGGCACCTCCTGACATAAAGGATATGGAGGAAAGGGTTGAAAGGCTTAGCAAGGAGAAGGAGGATTCAATACGCTGCCAGGAATTTGAGAAGGCCGCGAGGATCAGAGACGAAGAGCAGAAGCTGAAAAATGAACTGGAAAAGGTAAAGGATCAATGGCATCAGAAGAACCAGACCAGAACCGACACAGTCACTGAGGACGAAATTGCCGATATAGTTGCAAGCTGGACCGGTATTCCGGTTAAAAAGCTGGCGGAAGAGGAATCCGAACGTTTACTGAAAATGGAGGATACACTTCATAACCGTGTGATAGGTCAGGATGAAGCTGTCAAGTCCATTTCTAAAGCGATTAGAAGAGGCAGGGTAGGTCTAAAGGATCCCAAGCGTCCGGTTGGTTCCTTTATATTCCTAGGTCCAACAGGGGTTGGTAAGACAGAATTGTGTAAAGCCTTGGCCGAGGCAATGTTTGGAGATGAAAAGTCCATGATAAGAGTAGATATGTCTGAATTCATGGAAAAGCATAGTGTTTCCAAGCTTGTAGGCTCACCTCCCGGTTATGTAGGCTACGATGAGGGAGGACAGCTGACCGAAAAGGTAAGAAGAAAGCCATATTCAGTGCTTCTTTTTGATGAAATAGAAAAAGCACATCCTGATATCTTCAATATTCTCCTGCAAATCCTTGAGGACGGAAGACTTACCGATTCACAGGGCAGAGTTGTTGATTTTAGAAATACCATTATAATCATGACTTCCAATGTGGGGGCAAGAACCATTACAGAGCCTAAGCGACTGGGCTTTTCTGCGGCAAAGGATGAATCTGCTAAGAATTACGAGGATATGAAGAGTAACGTGATGAGTGAACTGAAGAAAACCTTCAGACCTGAGTTTCTGAATAGAATCGATGATATCATAGTGTTCCATCCGCTCACCGAGGATAATATTAGAGAAATTGTAAGGCTTATGACGGATGTCCTTGTAAAGAGGCTGAAGGCTAATGAAATAGATCTTGAGATTGGTGAGGATGTATTAATGCACCTTGCTAAAAAGGGTTATGATCCATTGTTCGGTGCAAGACCCTTGAGAAGAGCCATACAGAGTATGGTTGAGGATAAGCTTGCAGAGGAGATGCTGGAAGGCAAGGTTAAGGCAGGTGACAGTATAAGCATTTCCATGGAGGATGATAAGATAGTAGTTAAAAGGAATAGCGGAAGCTTGGCAAAAGCTTAACCGATGTTTAGAGCCAGTAGTGCTGCCGGGAATAAACCGAGGCACTACTGGCTTTTCTTATATATTTCTTAGTTTCCGTTTTCAACATCACCAATACTAAGCTCCCTCGTATGAACAGTATGACTCCATTCCTTGTTATCCTTCTCAATAAAGCCTTGAAGGGCAATGGGTGCCCAGGTTAGACAATAAAAGGGATATATAGCAAAGCCAAGAAGTACTCTGAGATTAAATTTCCTTTCCGATAGAATCACGAGGGGACCATAAAGTAGTTCAAACAGACCCATGACATACCAGACCTGAACCGGGAACACATATCGTACACTGAAAAGTGGGAATTCCGGATATACAGTCTGTATCCACATCATTATAGTTATTAACCCTACAAAAATAAATTTTATGGGCTGGAATAGGTACAAAGCACAATCAAGTGCTGTTAAATCACCTTCGGAGAAAGCCTGTTTAAACAGAGGGCCAAGAAATCTTGCGGCGCAGTCGGCATGACCCTGCATCCAGCGCTTTCTCTGTTTCCAGGATTGTATAAGGGTTATAGGCTTTTCGTCATAAACCACTGCATTGTGAGCCCAGGAAATTTTTATTCCATTTAAGGCAAGCTTCATTGTATATTCCAGATCCTCTGTAAGGCAGGTGGCACCCCATTTCAATTCTTTCAAGACGGCAGTATCAATACAAAAGCCGGTACCGCACAAGCCGCAGCTCAGCTTAAGGTAATACCTCGGTAGCTGAAAGATTCTATTTGATAACCAAAAGGCAATTGAATATGAGCAGGTAATCCAGCTGTCAAAAGGGTTTTTGCTGTCTATATAGCCCTGTACAACCTTGTGCCCCTTGCAAAGCTGATTATTCATTTCATTGAGAAAACCCGGTGAAACCAAATTGTCTGCATCAAAGACAGCGACGGCGTCATACTTGGTGTCCATATCAAATAGTCTTTCAAACATCCATTCAAGAGCATGACCCTTACCGCGTTTTGCACTGTTTTCACGGATATGTACCTTGGCTCCATGAGCTTCTGCAATTCTTGCGGTATTATCTGAACAGTTATCAGCAATGACAAAAACATCGAATAGGTCCATGGGATAATCCTGCTTAAAGAGGCTGTCGATAATATGGCTTATAACAAGCTCTTCATTGTGAGCAGCAATAACTACAGCAAATTTCTTATTAGGGTTAATGGCATTTGCCGACTCCTTGCGCTTTATCCAGCCAAATATTGAAATTCCAAAAAAATAGCAGCCTGCAATAAAAACTAAAACCTGAACTAATTCACTAAAATAGAAGATTAAATTATACAAAATAGTTTTCATTTGATCATCCTTTCCGAAATAGTTTGTACAAAATCAATAAAAATATTTATTAGCTGAGTTATTTTGAGTAAAACTTAATATGCTATAATAAAACTAAATAAAACTCCGGAGGGTATATGCAGAAATCCTATTATAACAACGCCATTACAGGAAACTCATCAATGCTTGCAACCTTTAGTGATAAAGCTGAAATGCTCAGGTTGTACTGGCCTAACATAGACTATATGCAGCAGTTCGACAAGCTGCTGTGCGGGATTTATAAAGCTAACAGCAACGGAAGTACTGTATGGCTAAATGACTACAGGTGTGAGCATCAACAGGA
>JAEZIV010000124.1 GCA_023436515.1 Bacillota bacterium | reverse complement strand
GAATAAATGGAATGGTCAAAATGCCCGCCATGGTAACCGTACCACGAACACCTGTTAAACTGATAATCAAGGCCTGCTTTGCGCTCGGCTTAACAGCATCCTTTGTTTTCGCAACCTTATATTCGTGTTTAGAAAATAAATATGACCAAACAAAACGTATTCCAAAAATAGCAACCCCTATTGCAATAACATATGCCACTGCTTGCAAATTCCCGATTCTAGGATTGGCTACAGTCTCACTCATTGATAAAGGAATATTTAATCCTAATAGTAGAAAAACAATGCCGTTTAAAACGAATAAAATAATAGACCAAAGGTTCTCTGTAAGTACATGCTCCTCAGCCGTCTTGGTCTCTGTCCTTTCTCTCACTAAGGAATTGACAATACCGGCTACTACTACAGCAATAATCCCTGATGCATGTAAAAGCTCTTCTGTAATAATATAGACTATAAAGGGAGTCAAAATTCGTAATAACGAATGAAAAACCACATCGTTTATACCTTGTTTATGTAGGATAAACCGTATAAAGGATACGAGAAAACCAAGAACCAACCCTAGGATTGCTCCAGCTAAGAATACATATGTAAAATTTAATATCGCTTCTCTTAATGAAAAATAGCCTGTTACTACGGCTGTTACTGCATAAGTAAAAGCAACTAGGCCGGATGCGTCATTTATTAAGGATTCTCCCCTAACAAGATTTAAAATCCTTTCAGGAATATGAATACGCCTTGCAATTCCATTCACAGCTACAGGGTCAGTCGGCGATAAAATGGCCATTAGAGCAAAGGCTGCTGCAAGCGGAATACTCGGTATCATCCAATGAACAAAATATCCGCCCCCAATGGTCGTCAGAATGACAAGGACAAGTGCATTACCAAAGATTCCTCCTCTCATCTTCCATAATTCCTCACGGGGAAAATGTCTGCCATCGTTGTATAGGATAGGAGCAACAAATAGCAGCAAAAACCAATGTGCTTCTATTTGCAATATAGAATTTCTATATACAAGTGCAATAATTAAGCCAAGTGCAATTTGAGTTAATGCAGTAGGAATAGACGGTATGTAGTGGCTAATAATGTTTGATAGCAATAAGCAAACCATTAATAGCAATACCATCATTAGTAAATCCATCTCATTTCTCCTCTCGAAGTGATTATTATAGTGTTCCCAAATCTTAATTCTATAACGATTTATTCTACAAAAATGCAATTCTAAACCAAAATAAATTCCCCTATGTTAAGACTTATTGAAAGTATCCCTCATTAAGTGTGCACCTCTCAGTATCACTTTATAACTAAAAACCAGCAATCTACCTGAAAGATATAGAGACACCTATTAGGGGCGTCTCTATATTTATTGCATATTAAGTAAAAAATGTGAAACTTACATAATACAGATTATACTTGCTTTATGCGTACCTTAATCGGTACATAAATGTCAAGCTGATGATAACCAAGTGCAGCCTTTATCTCCTTGGTTGGATTAACCATATGGCAGAGTGTCCTATGTCCAGGTCGCTCGTCAAGCTCAAATCCGCTGCTTTCAATCCATTTTTTGATGCCTTCATAAACTCTGCCGTTTATGTCATCATCTCCATCCACAGACATGGCGGCTGCATACAGTCCCCCTTCGAAGTCAAGGATATCATAAGGCTCTACATCTGCTTTCGTCACCCAGTCTTCCACAGCCCAAATCCAAACTGCCCTCATATCTTCCTCGAACCAAAGAAAATCGGGTGCACCATATATAAGCTTTTTGACTAAATGGTTATGCTCTTCCTGCCACTGCTGAAAGGTGCCAAAAACATTGTCCATTGTATCCAAGCCTGAGGAAAGTGCCCTGAATGGGTTGATTTGAATAATTCTGACCTCAGGTGCTCTCTTCATTTTTTCGGCCACATCAAATAACCTATTCCCATTGGAGGGATTACCGCTGTATGAGACATTAACAAGCTCTCCCTCAATTTCCTTTGCCTTTTCATAGAGCTTCTTAATATCAGAATCATTTCCAAAATCAGCTTGTTCTATCTGACGGATAAAATCCAAAACAATCTCTTTCAGCTCATGTAAAAGGGCAACCTCTCCATCAATATCCTCTACTTTTTTACCCAAAACCTCTAGAACTGCTTCAGACCCGGAAGTGTTAAATATACGTTGAATATCCTTAATGCTGATATTCAGTTTACGCAAGATTAGAATTTGTTCCAATCTTTTAACGGCAACTTCATCATACATCCTGTATGCGTAATCTCCGCTTCTGGTACTGGTAATCAGCCCCATATCCTCATAATAACGTAATGTCCGGGCTGATATGTCATACTTGGACGAAACATCCCTGATTTTAATTAATTCGTTCATGGTTATCCTCCTTATTGCTTCTTTACGTTAAGTATAAATGCTTCCCCAACGACAGAGTCAACAGTGACAACAATTGAGATACACCCACCCTTCATTAAGAGGATACTATAAGCAAAATATCAAAGCATGATATTTTTTGCACAATTTTGTTTATAGAAGCCATTACATAAATACTAGATCACCAGTACTTGATACCATCCTTTAAAGAAATTATATTATAAGTGCCTGTAGGATGTATATAAATATAGTGTTCAAAAATATACTCATTTGTGATAGGTCTCAACGTTCATTACTGAATACATGACTATTCTTCTTATATGAAAATGACTTGGCCTCAGCCAAGTCTCAATTACTAATATGCTCATTTATCCAGTTCAATATATCCTTTTCCTTCATCAACCCTTCTGCTGTTCTCACACCTAAATCGATTAGTTCCTTTTGAGTGTAGGATACTTTTATATTGTTCATTTTAAGTAATATCACCATAACTGCAACACCAATTCTCTTATTGCCATCAACAAATCCATGATTGCTAATAAGGCTATGGGCTATTACGGCAATCTTTTCAATAATGCTCATATACAAGTCTTTACAGTCATAGGTCATAAAGGCTCTATTCAAAGCACTCTCGATAAGGCCTTTATCCCTTATACCCAAACTTCCACCAGTCTTCTTAACAATCTTCTCATGGAATAATATTATATTTCCAATACTCAGAAATTTCATCATTTTGCTAATTCCTCAAGTGCCTCTTTGTTTTGGGCTATTACGGAGTCCATAAGGTTTTCTATTTCCTTCTGCTCTTTTGCTTTCACAAATTCAACGAAGTCGATAACCTCTTTCTTCTTTTCTTCAGTCAATTGCTCAAACTCTTTCATCAACTTTTCTGCTAAGGTCATAAAGTTCCACCCCATTTCGCTTAATTACACTAAAATTATACCACAAACAAAACACCTGTTATACTATAGTTATGAGTGAAATATTGCCCTTTCACTCACTTATGATAGGTCTCATTCCTATTTATCTTGAATGCCCTGTATATCTGTTCCAATAAGATTAACCTTGCCAGTTGATGGGGGAAGGTCATTTTTGACAGGCTGATTCTATAATCGGCCTTATTTATAAGGCTCTGATCCAGTCCAAGAGAGCCCCCTATAATGAATGTAATATGGGAGCTTCCGGATGTCATTATGTTCTCAAGCTTTGAAGCAAGGACCTCTGAGGACACCTGTTCCCCTGCCAGGTCAAGCAGTACTATGTAGCTGCCTTCCTTAACCCTCTTCAAAAGCCTTTCAGCCTCCTTCTGCTTTACCTGAGCCTCCTGAGCGGGACTAAAGGAATCTGGAGCATGCTCGTCATCGACCTCTATCAGTTCAATATCAGCAAAGCGTGACAGTCTCTTAGCATATTCAGCTATACCTTCCTTAAGGTATTTTTCCTTTAGTCTTCCAACCGCTGCAACTGTTATTTTCATCTTCTTCATCCCCATTGTTTATTTACCGCCTTACCTGTCCATAAATATGTCGGCAAGGCTGGGTGCGCTTCAAGAATCTTCGACCCACGCCACAAAAAAAAGCCCATCGCAACAGGCCCTAAAATTTGTATTGCTAATGTATCCGTTATATAGTAGCCGATCTTCAGGAGATGCCTGCCGATTTTCCAGTGTTTATTTCCCAACAATTATAGGACAGACATCCTTCCAACTCTATCTCTGGCGGCCCCCTCAAGCTGAACATCCTCCCCCACGGCAATCTGCTTCTCTGTAAGAGCATTAAGAGTGGTTTGATAAGCCAGCTCGGGAAAGTTGTTTTCATGGCTCAGATGTCCAAGAATGAATTTCCTGCAGCCCCTGTCTGCCATATATGCGATAACCTTGGCCGCCATCTCGTTGGAAAGGTGACCATGATCTCCCATAATCCTCTTTTTTAAGGACCAGGGATACGGTCCTACTCTCAGCATTTCTATGTCATGATTTGACTCCAGCAGCAGCAAATCGTTTCCTTCAATATATGAAAGTAATTCCTTATTCATGTGTCCGATATCAGTAGCTGTAGTAATTCGTTTTCCCTCTGTCATAAAGTTATAGCCCACAGGCTCTGCCGCATCGTGAGGTATTGGGAAGGGGCGAACGCATATGTCACCTATCTCAAATTCTTCCCCGGTATTGAAGCATACGCGGTTTTCCAGCTTCACAGGCCCAAGCCCGCCTTCCATGGCACACCAGGTGCGCTCATTTGCATATATTGGAACATTCTGCTTTCTGGATATTATTCCTGCTCCTCGAACGTGATCAACATGCTCATGAGAAATTAATATAGCGCTTAACTCTGCGGGATTTTCTCCTATAGAGCAAAGCGCTTCCAATATCCTCTTACCGCTTAAACCTGCGTCTATTAAAAGCTTGGTTCTTTCTGTGCCTATAAACAGTGCGTTACCGCTGCTTCCACTAAATAAACTGCAAAATTTAACCATTTATATCACCATTTCTAATGCTGAATCCCTATTCAGTCATACTAATCCTGTGTTGTTATCCTCGAAATATCTGCACCCAACATACTCAGCTTGTGAACAAAATTTTCATAGCCGCGATCTATATACTTAATATTTAAAATCTCGGTTTTACCCTTTGAAACTAATCCGGCAAGCACCATTGCAGCTCCGGCTCTCAGATCGGTGGCCTTTACAGGTGCACCTGACAAGGGAGCTCCTCCATCTATAACTGCAATTCTGCCTTCAACCTTTATCCTGGCACCCATACGCTTGAATTCATCAACATATTGAAAGCGTGAATCCCACACACCCTCAGTAATAGTGCTTACACCCTCTGCCATATTTAGCAGCACAGTTATCTGGGGCTGAAGATCGGTTGGAAAACCCGGATAGGGCAATGTCATAATATTTACGTTTTTAATTTTATTTCCGCCTATAACTCTAATGGCATCCTCGTCTTCCTTAACTGTAACGCCCATCTCAATAAGCTTTGCAGTGAGTGACTCCATATGCTTTGGAATTACATTTTTTACTGTGATGTCTCCTCTGGTTGCGGCAGCGGCAATCATAAAGGTGCCGGCCTCAATCATATCGGGAATAATGGAATGAGTACCTCCGCCCATGAGGTTATCAACACCTCTGATCTTGATAACGTCGGTTCCCGCTCCTCTGATGTTTGCACCCATAGCATTGAGATAGTTTGCCACATCAACAACATGGGGCTCCTTGGCAGCATTCTCAATAACTGTCTGTCCAGGTGCCTTTGAAGCTGCCAGCATAAGATTTATGGTAGCTCCGACACTGACTACATCCAGATATATCTGAGCACCCTTTAATTTGGATGCATCTATCTTTACTATACCATGTTCTATGGTGACATGTGCCCCCATAGCTTCAAAGCCTTTTATATGCTGGTCTATAGGTCTGAAACCAAAGTCGCAGCCCCCGGGAAGTGATACCTCTGCCTTCCCGAATCTGGCAATCAAGGCTCCCAACAAGTAGTATGAAGCTCGCATGCTTTTTACAAGCTCATAGGGCGCCTGCCAGCAGTTTACTTCCCGTGAGTCACAAATAACGGTATTATCGTCTTCCCTAGATATTTTAGCACCCAATTTTGTAAGAATATCGAATAGAACCTTTACATCCTTAATATCAGGAACATTTTCTATTCTGCTAATGCCATTTATAATTAAAGCTGCGGGCAAAACTGCAACTGCAGCATTCTTAGCTCCGCTTATGGAAACTTCTCCGTTCAGGGGACATGGCCCGTTTATTAAGAACTTATCCAAACCCTTCTACACCAACCTTTTGTATAAACTGTAAATGTTTTTGCTAAACATTACACACACGAGAACATTATACCATTTAGTTTTTAAATATTCTACTACTAATATAGCAAATAAAAATTTACCAGTTTTTGCTTTCGATACCATGGGTATCCATTCTATTCCATTCGTTCACCGTTTGTAGCATTAAAGTAAAACTCCTTACCCTCAGAGGTCTTGATTCTCCAGGATAATCCTTCATATAGAGTTTTCGTTTCCTTGTCAACCTGGGTTAACCCCTTGAACCCCATGTCTACCTCTTTTATGTATATGCCCGGGTAAGCCGTCATCTTGGTTATCAGTATCTGATAGACAGGAATTACATTAATATCTCTGTTAGTTATTGTCATTGGTCTTTTGTAATGATATTTCAAGCTTTTTAAACTTGATTTGCTTACTATCAGCTCTATGTAATTGTCAAACACCGAATACCCCTTATAGACCCCCTTATAGACAGCTCTGGTGCCTTCACCCCCCGGCAATAGACCGAACTCATCCAGTTGAAACTCGTTTAGAGGTATATCTAGCTTTTTGGACAGCTCCTTTACAAAAGACTCTATACCACTTTTGCTTTCGGCAGATGTTCTATTGTTGACCCCGCTGTCGCTGTATTCAAAGGTGCTATCGTTGGCAAAAACAAGCCTTTGAGTTTTAAGCACATAGGTGCTATCGCTAATTTTGGAATATTTATCCCCCAAAAATGCACTTACTATTTTGCTTCTGTCCAGGATGGTTTCATCGTGCTGTAATATGTAGTCGGTACCGGTGTATCTTGGAATAGCACACTCTATATGCACATTATTCTGCTCAAGTATCTTTTGGGTATTATAAATAGTCTCCTGAGATACTTCCTCCCCCTTTACATTTCTGTACAGGATAACGGTCAAAATAATGTTTAAAATTAGAAACACAAGTATTAATATTGTTTTAGCATTTTTCCAATCCATAATTGTCACCTGCATAAAAGAGTAAAGATTGCACACTTAAAGATAAATTTACCATTCACTTTAAACATTCATCTGAATTATTGCCCGTTTAGAGGCACATAATAACTGCCTTCCCGGTTAAAAAGAACAAAACTTGGCGTTATGTTACGTTCTGCGAGCTTCTGTTGAGTTATGACGTAATATATTCCATAACCCTGAATTGGCAAGTTTGCATTTTTCAACTCCGGAATTGAGTTATAAGCCTTATCTAAATACTCGGGAAAATTCCATCTGTACTCCTTGAAATTTTTTTCCACCCTTAATCTAAAGGCTGCCCATCTACCCTGAAGCACCTTCTTTGAATTAGCCTCTAGGGTTATGGCACTATCAAGGGGTTGATCCATGTTGGGTAGCTTGAAATTTTTAAACAACAGGGGGACTTCTCCCCGTTGTCCTCCCTGTGATATACTGTAGTCAAATTTAAATATATAGGAATTATTTCCTTCCTTTATTGAAGACAGATAAACATTAATGCCCTCCATATAATTGCTCCGGGCCTTTAAATCAATAATAAAAGCAGTTGCCTTCTGGTATGCCTCCAACAGCTTTGTTTTTTCATTTATACTTTGGTTTCCAGTTGTTTTGTACTCTACTATAGAGTTACTATACAGTCTGTAAACACTGTCAGATTTCTTAAATACAACAGATCCATATACATCCTCATCAGGTATATAATCACTTCTAACCTCTCCAAACAACTCCATCTGGATAGCATCATAATCCGAGTAACTTGAGGTATGACCCTGTAAACCAACAAGGGGAACATTAGTTATATTGGCATATTCCTCCACAGTATTTGAAGAGAGAGGAGCAATCATATCCTGAGGCAGGGTGGACTTTATGCCTGTTTCAACTGCAATTTTGTAATTGTGAATATTTGGCTTACTCTTTAGACTTGAATAAATCTGATTTGCTTCTTCTTCCTCCAAGGTATCACTCTTGTAGTCTGTTAAAAGAAAGGTATATAAGTTATTGTCATCTCTTATGTAAAGTGTATCAATATAGTTATAATCCGGATCGTCAGGGCATAACACAAACTTTTTAAACCCAGTTAATGAATCTGTGGACTTTTTGATATTCAGTACCCACTTTACGATATCAACATGTATTTGTGTTTTAAATTCAAAGTAATAGGGCTTGCTCGCAACAAGAGCTCCCCATTTTTCTTCATCAATAGGCTGTATCTGAGCAGGCTTGATCTTTATTGCCTCGGCTAAATACTCCCGCGCACCCTCCCACAAGGTATTGTATTCTTCTGAGCCGTTTGGTACAACGATATGATCATTATCATAACCTCTGGATATTACTGCCTTGTAGGGAAGCATATACTCGCGCTTCATTTCTTCAAGAGACGCCTGTGTAGTTATCTTTGAGTCGGTAAAAAAAGATGATAAAAAAGGGAAACTGCCGGACTGACTACTCCACAGTATTCCCACCTGTACAATGCAAAGGACAACTAAAAATATTAACAATAACGTCCTGGATTTTTCGAAATAATAGCTAAGAGTTTTTATTTTTCTCTTCATAGATTATTCTTTCTTGTCTTTTTCTTTGTTACTATCGCTGTCAGTGCTTCCACGAGTTATCCATTCGATGGCTTTATCAAACCAGTTACTCTTCTTCTGCTCTTCACCAAGGGTAATAGTATAGGTCTTTGACCACTTGTCATTTATTGTGTCTTTTGTATATGCTATGATTTTTATCTCATTTGGTCCTTTATATTTGAGTTTGATATCCTTACCAAACATTTTTCCGCTGCCAACTTTAAAGGTTGAGTAACCGTCAGTGGTTTCCAAAGGCTTAAACTCACCAGAATCTTTATCCTTGTATTCAAGGGAAATGATTGTCTCGTCATAGACACATGTCCCGAAAATAGTAAAAATATCCTTTGTTACTACTTCATTGCCGTCAGGCCTAGATATATCAACAACCTTAGCCGCCATTACAGGTGAAGTCAGCAACGACATCATTATAGCTATAATTATAGTAAACAGAAATAATCTTGTTTTCATAATACCACCCCGAAGAAAAGCTATCGTACTATTTTTAGTACCCTATTACTAGTATAATATATTTATTGTTACAAATCCATTACATGGTATTTAAATAAAATTTACACTGGCAGTCTTACAATAACCTCAGTGCCTTTCTTCTCCTCACTGGTGATGTTGATTGTACCTCCGTGGGCCTGTATAATTTCCTTGGCAATTGAGAGACCAAGTCCTGTACCCCCCATGTCTCTAGACCTTGCCTTGTCAACTCTGTAAAATCTCTCAAATACTCTTGGTAAGGATTCCGCCGGAATACCTATGCCTGTATCTGTAACCTTAATATATATATCGTTATAAATTCTCCCTACGTAAACAGTTATTTCCCCATTTTCCGGGGTATATTTTAATGCGTTGCTAATCAAATTGATAACAACCTGCTCAAGACGACCTTTATCGCCCTTTATGAGTGGTATCTCTCCGATAACATAGCTCTCCAGCTTTTGGCTCTTACGACTTGCCTCCAGCTGCATTCTTTCTACAATTTCCTTAACTATACTTTTTAGGGAAACGTCGTTCATATTCCAGTTCATCTGCTGATTATCCAGCCTGGATAGCTGGAGGAGATCCTGTACAAGCCGGGTCATTCTATCAGCTTCATTATTTATTACATTGAGGAAACGCTCGCTGGTCTCCCTGTCCTCAAGTGCATCATCAAGAAGGGTTTCTGCATAGCTTTTAATGGAGGTTAATGGTGTCCTCAGCTCATGAGAGACATTTGCTACAAACTCACGGCGCATTCTGTCCAGCTTTTGCTCTTCGGTGACATCGTGCATAACAACAATTATTCCTTCGGGTTTTTTATTTGTATCAGTAAACACTGCAAAATAAATTGTTAAATAAATGTCCTTATAAATTGTATCGTATTCCTTTACAGGGAGCTCCTCAAGATAAATAAAGTTCTCAAGCTTTACTTCAAGACCTACTGTTTTTGCCAACTCCTGAAAGGAGCTCTCTGACAAATCGTCTCCCAGTAGCTTTCTGGCAGCCGGGTTTACATGAATAGCGTTACCCTTGAGATCATAGGCCATAACCCCGTCAGCCATATAGTTCAGTATAGTTACCACCTTGTTTTTTTCGCTGGATATCTCCGAAAGGGTATTTTTAAGCTCTTTAGCCATATAATTAAAGGTCTTTGTAAGATTTCCTATTTCATCCTCGGATTTAACAGCCAACTGCTCGTCAAATTCTCCCTCGGCTATTTTCTGTGCCTTGTTCATAACGCTTATGATGGGTGATGTAATTGTTTTAGACAAGGCATAACCCAATACTAATGAAAGTATGACAGCAATCAATGCACTGTACACTATCAAATTATTGAAGTCCTGCAAGATCCTTTCCCAGGCATCCTTGTTATAAGTAAAGTAGAATATGAGATCCTCCTCCTCCGCCGGTTGGATGACATATTCAAAATACTGCTCACCTGAAACAGCTTTTATCAGCTTGTTGTACTCCACAGGCTGACTCATCTGTTTTGCCCACAAAGGCACGAGATTCTTCTGGGAGTTGCTTAAAAGCTCCCCGGCAAAGCCTGGAGCATCCTTAGAAAACTTTTCGTCGGAGGAATAGATTATTCCCTTATTGGGGTCGGTATTCTTCCGTGTAATGCTTAAGTCAATTATTGTAAGGTTTACGTCAGAGTTGGTTCTGAAATAGTTTATATCCTTGTTGACATCAAAATAGGTTTGAATATCTTTGTTAGATTCAGGAATACCCCTGATTTCCTTCCAGGATTCAAAACCGGCACGCATGTCTTCACAAAAGTTTTCATAATATATGGTCTGAAGTCCGGAGTACATAACTACATAAACCACGCTGACCAATATAATACACATGGATATAAAAATATATACCAGCTTCCACTGGAGGCTGCGAAGCAACCTAACAAAGCCTTTCCAGAACCTCATGCTAACTCCTTTTATTTTTTTGACTTGGGAACATTAAGCCCCCAAGTCAAAAGCTTTTCATAAAAAGTTATTTGACGACTTTTTACGTACATATCTATTAATTATTTCTGTAACTCTTTACTAAAACTTGTTGAAATAGTAGCCGACACCGCGTTTTGTTACTATATACTGAGGATTGGCGGGATCAAGCTCCAGCTTTTCACGTACTCTTCTGACTGTTACGTCTACTGTTCTGACATCACCGTAGTATTCATAGCCCCAAACCTTCTCCAAAAGAGATTCTCTGGAAAATATTGTCCCCTGCTGGGCCGCAAGAAACTTAACAAGCTCAAACTCACGAAGAGTTAGTTCAATTACTATTTCACCTCTTCTTACTTCATAGCGATCAGCATCTATTGTCAGGTCACCGTACCTATTTACCTGGGACTTTTCGGATTTTACCTGTTCGGCAGGAGCAAGTCTTCTGAGGTTGGCCTTTACGCGAGCCATCAACTCCCTTGGACTGAAGGGCTTTGTAATGTAATCATCGGCACCCAGCTCAAGACCTAAAACCTTGTCCACCTCTTCCTCCTTTGCAGTAAGCATGAGTATAGGTGTTGCTATTGATTGCCTGAGCTTTCTGCACACTGTAAAACCATCCACCTTGGGAAGCATGATATCCAGCAATATCAGGTCCGGATTTTGTGAAAGTGCCAGTTCTATGGCTTCCTCTCCGTCATATGCTTCAATAGTATCATAACCTTCCTTTTTAAGATTGAATCTTAAGATATCTACAATGTTTTCTTCATCGTCTACAATCAGCACTTTTTTGCTCAAAAAACACACCCCTAACAAAATATTTTATTAGCTGTCCTTAGCTCACAGTTGAATTATAACACTAATTTTTCGTAATGAAAAATTAATATTTTGGAAACCCTGTAATTTAGACGTAATATTAGCATAAAAGGTTGCAGTTGAGGTGTAAAAATATTTTTTTACTTAAGTAACTATATATTCCCATCCTTGCCAGCTACAGTTTTATAGTTGGGGACTATTACCTTCATATAATCTCTTGCAGCCTCGGCATCAGTCATTATAATTTCACTCAGATACTCTATTTCCCTTTTCAGTATAGCCAAATCAGTGTGCAGGGGCTGTGCAATGTAGATTTTATTGTTTTTTGTTGCCTGGACACCCTCTTCTGCCAGCAAAAGCTCCTCATAAAGCTTTTCTCCAGGCCTTAAGCCGGTAAATTCTATTTTAATGTCTATTTCAGGCTCAAAACCTGATAGCTTGATGAGGTTTCTCGCAAGATCATATATCTTCACAGGTTCCCCCATATCCAGAACAAATATTTCACCGCCTTCGGCCATTGCTCCGGCCTGCAGCACCAGCTGCACCGCCTCGGGTATTGTCATGAAGTATCTTATTATCTCCGGGTCTGTAACTGTAACAGGTCCGCCCTGCTCTATCTGCCTTTTGAACAAGGGTATAACACTGCCGTTACTGCCAAGTACATTTCCAAACCTTACAGCAACGAAATCCGTTCTGCTCTGCTTGGAGTAGGCCTGTATTATCATTTCAGCCACTCTCTTGGTTGCGCCCATTATGTTTGTGGGGTTTACCGCCTTGTCGGTGGATATCATAACAAATTTCTTGGCTCCGAATTTGTCGGCGCATTCGGCTACGTTAAGTGTGCCAAATATGTTGTTCTTTATTGCTTCTGTAGGATTGGCCTCCATCAGCGGGACATGCTTGTGGG